>CAZGBW010000142.1:0-6969 GCA_964523995.1 uncultured Victivallales bacterium
TCCGTTCCTGCAGCCGGTACATGATTTCCTCGGTGGTGCCGTCGAACACGGTGATGACCGCGCTGCTGGCTGAACTGCGGATGACGACCCGCCGTTTGTGTTTTTCAAACGCCGGCCGGAGTTCTTCAAAGGCCGGCGCGGCGATATCGGAAAGAAACTTCTCGAACGGGGACTGCTTCGGTTCGTTGTCCGCTTTCTCCGAGTCCGCGAAAAAACTATCCAGTTTGTTCTGCCAGTTTGCCATAATTCGGTATCCTGTATTGCCTAGCCTTGCTCCGGGAACCCAACTCATCCTTCAACGCGCCGACTCTATCACGCGCCGATGAAGGATGCAACAATACTCCGCACTAATTTCGCACGCGATCACTTGACATATCGTATATCAAACGATACCTTGCGCACATATTTCAATCAGGAGGTGTGTTGTGTCAGATATATTGCAAGCGCTCAAGTCAGAGGTATCCCGTTTGTCCCGAAAGGAGATCAACAAGCAACTCGATCCAGTCAGGCGTGTCAACGCCGTGCAACGCGGACTGATCGCGGAATTGCGCCGCCAGGTGATTGCCCTTCAGAAGGATGTTGCCGCTCTGAAGAAGTCTGTTTCGGATCCCGTATCGTCACCGGGCCTCCCGCCCCCGTCTTCCACCCGCGCTGCACGCAAGGATGCGCGCGAAGGGTTCTGGATCACCGGCAAGGGGATCCGTTCCCTGCGCAAACGGCTTGGCATCAAGCAGCCCGAACTCGCGCGTTTGGCCGGTGTCAGCACATGGACGGTGGTAAACTGGGAGCGCAACGATGGGAAGATCGCCCTTCGCCAGAAAGCTACCGAGGCCAGGCTGCAGGAAGTCCGCACCATGGGAAAACGGGCTGCTGCGGAGCGGCTGTCGTCAAGAACAGCATAAGGCGCCGCGCTTTCCTGCAGGGGCAGGTCTTGTCCATCGACGGTCGTCAGCGCGATGGAAAGAGGTACTTCACGTCCGCGTGGTCAGGCGGCTCGCGTCCTGACGCCGTGTCGTACAGCCGTTCATGGATTTCCCGTGCCGCCGCGCAGAGCGCCTCGTGGCGTTGCTGGGTAAGGTCCATGAAGCCGGCGTGGTCGTTCTCATTGGACGGCGGGCAATACAGCGCGTTGCGGTCATAAAGGGTGAACCAGTGCGTGCCGACGCACCACGGCAACGCGGTCGCGGGATAGCGTTCCCGCAGAAAGGCGCTCAACGCATCCCGGCTGTAACCGCGCGCATTCTCGAGCAGCATCTGTTCGGCCGGGGAGACGTGTCCGTCGCCAAACCACCCCCCCGGCTCGTCATGCAGGAAGTAGCCGATCATTGCCGGATCGTCCACGGGATAGGGATTGCGTCCGCACGTGGTGGCATACTCACGCGCCCGGCATCCAGGCGCTGCGCAGTGCGCAGGAAGGCGGCAAGCCCATGGACGTGCCGGACTTCCGGCGCAAGGCCGACCGCGATCGCTATCGTGACGACGACTGGCAGCAGCCGCGCTACAACACCGCGCGCGGGGTCTTTGGCGGCAAGGTGCCGGATGCCGGCGAGAAGGCGGCCGGTTTCAGCACGACCATGAAGGAGATGGTCCTTTGCGCCCCGATCTGGCGGGCGTATGCCGACTGGAAGAAGGGCCGGAATGAGATCGTGCTCGCCATGCGCACCAACAGCGGCAGCGCCTGGGGTTTCATGGCCTCCATCCAGGGGAAATAGCCGCCTATAAAACCGGGTCTTCCGCAGAATCTGTGGGTGGTTTCGCTTTTTTCCTATCCATGGTTGACCGACAAAGCGGGTGGATTGAGCGTAACCCAGTAAGCGTGAGTCACCGTGTACGGTCAAGTGTGGGCCTAGGTGTTTTGTTCCAACACTTCATCGCACACGTATTCCCTGACTTAATCCCACCCTTCGTTGGTTACGCTTAAACCACTGCCTTGATCGGCCCGACAGCCCAAATAATCCTGATACAACATAAGTCCGCCCATTCACCGCAGCAATGGCCACGATAACTCCGCCAAAAAAACCTGATTGCACTGCCCCAATGATATCATCGCCCCACAGATTCTGCGGAGGAACCATAAAACCACGGGGGCGCCGACTCCGGGGTTGCGTACCTGGCATCACCGCTCAGGGAGATCCAGGCTGTCAGGTCAGGGAGATTGGGTACAGCGGGTTGTGTCAACCCGCTGACGTGTACATGCCAAGCACGGGGCCTTGGCTGGAATACCGGATCTGCGCCATGGCGGCATCGGTGACTTATTTCATTCCGAACATCTGTTCCTTGAGGTCGAGGTAGTAGAGGTAGTCCTGCGGCTTGACATTGGGCGGGCAGCGGTGGTCGCAGAAGGGGATGTAGCCGCCGCGCTCGACCAGCGGCACGAGCGTCTTCATGTAGGCCTTGATCGCTTCCGGTCCCTTGCCCATCTGGATCTTGTCGACGCCGCCCATGATCCGCAGATCCTTCCCGTATTCGGCCAGCAGTTCCGCCGGATGGGCGCAGCCGTTGACCTCGAAGGGGAACAGGCAGTTGATGCCGCCTTCCATCATCAGCGGCAGGATGGGTCGCACGTCGCCATCGCAGTCCACCCACCACAGCTTGATCCCGGCCGCCTTGAGACGCCGGGAGATGCGCTTGTAGCGCGGCATGACGACCTCCCGGAAAAAGTCCACCGAGACAATCGGGCCGTTCTTGAAGCAGATGTCCTCCCATCCGGCGGCAAAGTCGAAATCCATGTGCGGGAGTATCTGGTCTAGCGCCTGCTCCACGAGCAGGCAGGAGGTCTCGACCATGTCTTCCACCATGTCGGGGTAATCATAGCCGGCGAAGGCCAGACCCTCGAAGGTCAGCATGTCGCGGATGCGTCCGATCATCGAACCGCACCAGATGCCGAGCGGGTAATCCCGGTTTCTCGGATGCGCCTTTTTCATGGCCTCGATATCCACGATCCGCGCGGGATCATCCAGCCGGAAACGCTCTTCCTTGCAGCGTTTCCAGTCATCCGGCGTCACGATCGAGGATTTCAGGTAATGCGGGATCGAGTCGTGACCGTCCTTCGGCACTTCCGCCATCAGGCCGTCCGGGTTCATGATGATCTTTGTCGTTGCCGTCTCCTCCACAACAGAGGTCGGGAACTGCGGATGCATCCATACATTGCCGCCGGTAACGACCTGGCGGTCAAAGTTGAAGAAGAGATCGGCGTCGTTGTTCGACTTGATCCCGTTTTTGACAAACAGGTCCCACTCCGTGAAGTTCTCCTCCCAGTACCCGAACTCCATGTTGAAGCAGCGGTCAACGGACTGATACTGCATCTGGCGGTTAAAGCGGTCGCGGTCGGTCATTGTCCCTTTCCACTTGGAACGGCAAGGCGTTATCATGGGAATCCCCTTATTGAAGTGATGAAACTTGAACGTGTGGTGAAACGTTGCTTTCTATACCATAAGGCTGCGCAAAAAGGCAATGCATCTTTGCAGATCGAGCGTTGTGCGTTGACGTTCCACGCTGCGCATCGGAAGTCCCCGAAATATGAATTTGAACTTCGTTTTGGAGGTGGTATCGTTTGGCCATGAATAACCCGGTTGAGTGATATGCAGACAAGAGAATCCAGTTTGTTGAATGGGGCCTGGCAATTTGCGCGCGGGCGGATGTCGCGGAAATGGCTGGCCGAGGCGTCGGTGGCACCGAATGTCACGCTTCCCCATTGCTGGAACGAGCATGACGGGTTTCAAGAGGGCGTGGCCTATTACCGGGGATGGGGGAGTTATCGCCGGGTATTCCGTGCCCGGCGTCCGGCGGATGGCGCTGAAGAGGCCCGGTGGTTCCTGGAGTCGGACGGGTTTTACGGGACTGGCGAGGTGCTGCTTAACGGCCGCCGGCTCGGGGCGGTGGACGGGCAGTATCTCGGATTCCGGATGGAGGTGACGGCGGTCCTGAGGTTCGACGAGCCGAATGTGCTCGGTATCCGGCTGACCAACCGCTGCGGGCGGAACGTGTTGCCGGGCATCCGCATGCCCGATTTCCTGCTCTATGGCGGTCTTTCGGGCGAGGTCCGGCTCGTTCGCGAGCCGGCGTTGCGGTTGAACGGGCGTGATCTGGTGGTGCGCTGCACGGCAGTGGGGGACGCGCGGGCGGATGTCACCGTGGCCTGGGGGCTTGACGGGGCTGGAAACGTGCAGGCAGGCGATACGGTTGAATGGAGGCTGACGGCACCGGATGGTGGCGACGCGGGTCGCGTGGAGACCGTGCTGGTTGCAGGGCAGGATCGGGGGATGGCGGTGTTTCATGTGCTGCGTCCGCAACGGTGGGGGATAGAGACGCCGCAGTGCTATCGGGCGGAGGGGCGGCTGATGCGCGGCGGGCGGGTGCTGGATTCGCTGTTGCAGGCCTTCGGCGTACGGTCTGCCGAATTCCGTCCGGGGCAGGGGTTCTTCCTGAACGGGGAACGCGTGGAGCTGCGCGGGTGCAACCGGCACGAGAGCATGCCCGGATTCGGGCGGGCGCTGCCGCGCTGGCAGCATGAGGAGGACGCCCGGCTGCTGAAGACGATGGGTCTCAATTTCGTGCGCCTTTCCCATTATCCCCAGCATCCCGCGTTCCTGGAGGCGTGTGATCGGCTGGGCATCCTGGTCTATGCGGAGCTGGCGTCGTGGAAGAGTGTGCGTGGCGGCGGATGGCTACGGCGTGCGCGGCTGCAACTGGCGGCGATGATCCGGCGCGACCGGAATCACCCGTGCGTGATCCTGTGGGGCATCGGCAACGAGGGCCGGCATGCGGGCGCCTTCCGGGTCCTCTACGAGTTATGCAAGGCGTTGGATCCCTCGAGGCCTGTCACCTATGCCGAGAACCATCTTTACCGGGCGAGTCGTTGCGGAACGGTCGGGTTGCCGGACGTGTGGGGACTGAATTACGAGTTCGACGCGATGGAGGAGGGGATCGCGGCGAGCCGGTTGAGATGTGCGGTGGTCAGCGAATGCTCGAACTATCCGCACACCCGGCGCGGGGACGCGGACGCCGAGCGGATCCAGCTCGACACGGTCAAGGGCGATCTGGGGAGGATGGCGGGGAGCATGGCGGTGGCCGGGTTTGCGCTCTGGTGTTTCAACGACTATGCGACGCTGCGCAAGAAGCGGTACCGGAGGTTTTCCGGTGTGATGGATGGATGGCGAACGCCGAAAGCAGCGGCCAGATGGCTTTCTGCAACGTATGGCGACGGACGGCTGGCGGCGGCGGATCGTCCGGATCCGGCTGCCGGGCCAGGGGCCGCCGTTGTGCTGGACTACGCCGGAGGCGGGTTGGAAGAGGGCGGCGGCACGGCGGCGGTGCGGGTTCGCGTGATGGATGCACAGGGCCGGCAGAGTGACTGGACGGGTGAATTGACCGCTGGGGTCACGTTGGGGCCGGGGCGGATCCGGTCCTTTGACGGACGGGGCACGGTATGGGTCGCCGACGGGCTTGGCAGAACCTTCGTAAGTGGTCTTGGCGGATCCGGTTCCGGCGGCGATATCCGGGTGGACGTGTCCGGGGAGGGGCTGTCTGCCGGGGTAATGATTCTGGCGAAGGATAGCGAGGTTCGGCGATGAAGTTCTGGAATGGGTGGCGGGTGTCCATCGAGGAATGGGCGTTTCGGCTGCTTTGTGTATCGGCGTTCGGCATGGCGTTCTCGCTTCCGCTGGGTCGCCTGTTCCTGCTGCTGTGCATGGGGCTGCTCCTCTGGCGGATGGTGCGTGGAGGCGGGCGCATCGCGTTCCCGTCCACTGCCTGGTGCTGGCTGGTGTTCGCCGTTCTCGCGGTGGTGGTGTCGGCATACGGTGTGAATCCGGCACTGAGTTTCCGCAAGATCAGCAAGCTGATCTGGTTCATGGGCATCCCCGCGGCAGCCACACTGGCCACAACGCGTGGTCGTGTACAGGCACTGATCAAGGCGTACGTGTTCGGAGCCGGAGTGCTTGCTCTCGATATCCTGGTGCTGCGGACGTGGTCCGCCTGGCAGGCGGGGCGTGCGGCGGTGGCGGCGGGTGGGGAGATGGATCTCTGGTGGCTGATCATCGACCGCGGATCCATGACGCACGGGCAGATCCTGATGGTGGCGCTGACAGGGCTGGCGGGGTTGCTGACGATCGGTTTCCGCTGGCCTCGTCTGGAGGAGCCTGTCGACGCACCGGGTCAACGTGCGCCGTCGGCATTCCATCTGTCCTTTGCCTGGGGCATGCTGGCGGCGATAACCGCGGCGTTGCTGATCAATTTCAAGCGCGGATCGTGGGCGGCGGCGGGAATCGTGATGGTGGCGTTGCTGGCATTGACGGGTCGGCGCTGGCGGGTGGTGGCGCTGATCGCCGGTGTGGCCGTGCTGGCCTTGCTGCCGCCGGTGCAGCGGCGAGTGTCGGATTTGCGAAGCGAGCTGAGCCTCGGGCATGGAGGCCGGCTGGTGATGTGGACGAGGATCGCGCCGACGCTGATTCGCGAGCATCCCTTCGGGATCGGTTACCGGGCGCTGGATGAGAGGCTCATGCAGGAGACGGCGCAGCGCCTGCAGGTCAGCGTGGAGAAAAACCGCAATCACCTGCATTCCAATCCGCTGCAGATCCTGGTTTCCACCGGCTGGGCGGGGCTTGCCGTTTACCTGGTCTGGATGGCGATCGGGTTTTACCGAGGTCTCCGTGCCCGCCTCCGTGCCCAGGATTTCACGGGTCGCACGCTGAGTCTTACGCTGACGCTGATGCTGCTGGGACTGGTCCTTAACGGGCTGGTCGAGTACAACTTCGGCGATGCCGAGCTGGTTCTGGTGTACGGATTGCTATTCGGCATGCTGGAGAGCCGTGGCCCTGCCTGGCGACAATCAGCAATCCGGGATCAGTAGGCGTTCTTCCTGGCGACAAAGGTTTTCAGCAGAATCTTGAAGTCGAACGTCAGGGACCAGTTCTCCAGGTAGTAGAGATCGTATTTGACACGCTCGCGCAGGTCGGTATTGCCGCGCAG
>CAZGBW010000143.1:0-6939 GCA_964523995.1 uncultured Victivallales bacterium
TGCCATGCAGATCGTAATGCAACCCGAAATAGCGCTCATCGCCATGCCATTTTCCTGTCATTGCTATTCTCCAAATGGATTCACGACACCCGCCAGAGACCAACCACGCCATGCGGACGGGAAACCACTACTGACGATGAATCTGCCATAAAGCGGTCCGCCGTGTCGAGAGCACACGATAGCACCCACGAGAGCACACCGTGGTTTTGGCGGGAAAGCCACTTGATCAGGCGATATGAACCTGCTATATTCCGATCACTATGACAGACGGAACGGCTATCATCCGAATCACGAACGGGACTTCTGCCGGCAAAACAGTCACCATCACGGCGGATGGTGTCCGGATCGGACGTTCCTCGAAAAATGACATTGTCCTGACCGATCCGCTGCTTTCCCGTTATCACTGCCGCCTTTTCATAAAGGATGGCGGACTTTGGGTTGCGGATCTGGGCAGCGCCAACGAGACACTCCTGAATGGCCAGCCCGTGGCCGAGGCACCCGCGCATACCGGCAACGACATTACGATCGGCGACACCATCATGAACGTCGTCGGCGACGGGCGCATTTCCGGAGCCGGACCGGTGGTTGGCCATAGCAGCCTTGATCTCGGATTCGGGGGCCAGTTCCGCCACCCCGGCGGGCGCCGGCGCGTGCGCCCGGTGATGCTGGCGGCGGCCGCCCTCGTTGCCGTTATCCTCCTGCTCTTCGCCTGGAAACTGCGCACCCCCCCCGGAGCAACGGCGGCGGACCCGACGCCTGCCATGGAAGTCACGCCCTCCATCGCGCCCATCCCTGACACCCTCATCGTCGCCTACGAGAAGATCGAGGCCACCCCGGATAACATTTTCCGGTATGCAATGAACATTACCTCGCCGAATAAACTTTCCATCGCCATTGATGATGTTGCCAACAACCGCAGCCTGGCGCGGGAGAAGGAGGTCGGAAGCGAAGTCATCGCGGACCTGATTAGTGCCATCCGCGACTCCGGTTTCTCCGCACTCGATCCCCTCTATACCGGGGTTGCGCCCGGACTGTTCGAGGAACGCTGCCTGACCGTCGTCGTCGGAAGCGTTGCCCATACCGTCCGAGTCTACAACCGTGTTGCTCCCGAGGTCTTCGCGAACCTCTGCGCCAAACTGGAAAGCGTCGGAAAAGTGGAACTTGGAATGTGGGCGATCCAGTACTCAGCCGAACAGCTTGTATCCATGGCGGAAGAGGCCATGCTGCAGGGAAAGAAGCTAGCCTCCGAGCGCGAGATCGCCCCCGGCAACCTTGCCGCCTCCATCTCCAGCCTCAACGAGGCCGAATGGCTGCTGGAATCCGTCGAGACCAAACCCAAATTTTTCGGCGATATCCTGACCGTCCGGCGGGAGGCCATCGAAGCGCTCAACGCGCGATATGAGGAGATTAATTTCCGGGCGGAACGTGCATTCCGCCTTCGCGACTGGGAAACAGCCTCCGCTGAATTGCGGATGCTGCTCGACGTCATCCCCGACCGCGAGGATCCGCGGCACGGCGCCGCCCGCAAGCAACTGATCGAAGTAGACGCACGACGGGATCAAAAACGATGAAAGCACGCCGACAAACCACGACATTCCTTCACGACGGCATCGTCGCCATCATGGTGCTCCTCCTGCAGGCCGCCGGTCCGGCTGACGCCCAGCAGCAGACCGAGGTTCTTATCCGCTCCACGCCGCCAGGGGCGTCCATCACCGTCAACGGGGAAACAGCCGGGGTTAGCCCCCTTTCCCTGCCCGTGCTCCCCGCCGGCCGGCATCTGGTGGTCGCCACGCTCCGTGGTTTCCGACCCCTGTACAAAACCGTCGAGATCGCCCCCGGCGAACGGACGGTTCTTGACCTCACCCTCGAACCGCTGACCGGACTGCTGCTGGTGCATTCAACCCCCCCCGGAGCAGAACTCACCGTGAACGACGTTCATCGCGGGACCACACCGGCCCTTATCACCGATTTGCCTCCAGGGGCGTACCGCCTGAAGATCTCGAAAACGGGATTCCTGCCCCGCCTGCTTGACGCCACCATTGACAACCGCACCCCGAAGCGCATCCATACCGACTTGGCCGCCGACACCGCCACCCTCACCGTCAAGGCCACCCCCGAAGGAGCCGATATTTCTATCGACGGGATGCGCCTGGGGACTTCTCCATGCACGCTTCAGAACATCCGCACCGGGAATGTGAGCATCAGTATCGCGGCCCCGGGGCACCGTCTCTTCGTGGAGACCCTATCCTTGCAGGCGGGGGAACACCGCGAGATCGATATCGCGCTCAAGCCGGAACCCTCATCACTCACCGTATCCACCACTCCACCCGGTGCACGAATCGTCATCAACGACCAGTTTCGCGGACGCTCACCCGTGAAAATCTCCAATATCGCCGTTGGCGAGTATGTCATCCGGACCGAGCTCGAGGCACATGACCCCGCCACCCGGTCGGTCCGCATCGGACTCGGCAGCGATCTCGTCGAGGACATTCCCCTGACCGCGAATGCCGGACAGGTGGAAATCACGACGGAACCCGCAGGGGTGGGCGTACAGTTAAACGGTATTCCAAGGGGCGAAACCCAATCCGAGCCAGGAAAGACCGATAAGATTTCCGCTGCCTTCAGCATCCCTCTCGTCCTCGTCGGAACCCATAGCCTGAAGCTGACCAAAGTCGGCTTTTATCCGCTGACGCGAGAAATCACGATCGTGCGGAATGAGACACATACGGGGCATTACATCCTCACGCGGCGCTTCATTCCCAACACCCTGGTGAAAACCAGCACGGAAACGTACCGGGGTATTCTCGTGGAGCGGGATGCGGAAGTCCTGAAACTGGAATTGCGCCCCGGTGTTTTCAAAACGCTACTCATGTCCGAGATCTCGGCGGTCACGCCGCTCCGGACCCCGGAACTGCCAGTGACCGATCCGGATGCCCCCCTTCCGCAATAATCAGATCCTAACAATTTCCGCTCAGGATAGGCGGCATGAATACATCGAATGCGCGGATGAGCGGATTGCCAAGCTCAAAATTAGCGTTAACCGCGAAGAACACGACTACACAGCTGATGGCGGTGATCGAGCTGGGCACCACCTCGATCCGCATGGTCATCGCCCAGCCCCGGCCCGGTGAAAAAGGAAGGGCACGGGTACTCGACAGTCTTCAACAGGCGGTGTCGCTTGGCCGCGATACCTTCACGACCGGATCCATCGCCCGGCAAACGATGGAAGCCTGCGTTTCCGCCGTGCTCAGCTTCCGCCGGGTGATGACGGAATACGGCATTACACAGCCCTCGCAGATTCGCGTGATCGCCAGCAGTGCCGTGCGCGAGGCCACCAACCGCGAGGCGTTCCTGGACCGCATGCTGGTGTCCACCGGGATCCAGGTGACCGTTATCGAGGAGGCGGAAGTCAACCGCCTGACCTATCGGGCGGTTCGCCCCGTGCTCGGCAGGCAGTCGTTCTTCCGGCATTCGGATACACTCGTCGTGGAGGTCGGTGGGGGCAGTACCGAGGCGCTGATGTTCCACCGCGGCAGGGTGACCAGCTCGCACATGTACCGGCTCGGCTCGCTTCGCCTGGTCAAGTCCGTCGAGGAATTCGCGGTATCGCGCCGGCGCGAGCTGGAGCTGATGCGCGACACGATTGACCAGACCGTGGAACTGATATGTGCGGCCATCACGCCGGCAAAACCGCTGGTCATGCTCGTGCTGGGTGCCGATATCCGTTTTGCAGCCGCCACCCTGCATCCGGAGTGGGACCGCAAATCGCTGATTTCCATGGGCGCGGAGGAAACCGATGCCCTGAACCACAGCCTCGCCGGCATGAGCGCCGAAGAGATGGTGGCTCGCTATCACCTCTCCTACGAGGATGCGGAAACCATCCGACCGGCATTACTGATCTATTCGCGGCTTGCCGAGGTTCTTCATCTGCGCCAGTTCTTCGTGGCAGAGGTCAATCTGCGCAGCGGCCTCCTGGCGGAAATGGACGCTGGAGGGAACTGGACACCCGAGTTCAAGAAACAGATCACCAGCTCCGCGATGGAAACCGCTCGCCGTTACAAGACCGATACGGCGCACGCACGCCGTGTATGCGCCTATGCAATGGAGATCCTGGCATTCCTGCGCACCCGTCACGCCTTCAGCCCTCTCGATGAGATGCTCCTGACTGTTGCGGCGCTATTGCACGAGATCGGGTTGTTTGTCCGCACCGGGTCTCACCACAAGCACGCGTACTACCTGATCGCCAACACCGACATTTTCGGGCTTGGCACCCAGGAGGTGGAACTGGCCGCGCTGGTCGCCCGCTACCATCGCCGCAGCACCCCGAAAACCACGCACACGGCCTACATGCAGCGTTCAAGGGAAGACCGGCTGACGGTAAGCAAGCTGGCGGCAATCCTGCGAGTGGCCAATGCACTCGACTGCCTGAAGGACCGCCAGCACCTGACGATCCGGCTATGGGAACGCGACGGCGTGCTCACCATCATGACCGATGCATTCACCAACCTTCCGATCATCCAGCGCCGCGTCGACAGCCGCGCGGATCTCTTCGAGCAGATCTTCGGCCTGCGCGTCGCCGTCCGCCAGAAAGAAAAGGATACCTAGGCATGAACGAGCCCGCACGTTTCATCAACCGGGAACTGAGCTGGCTGGAATTCAACCAGCGGGTTCTTGACGAGGCAACCGACCCCTCGGTGCCTCTTCTGGAACAGGTCAATTTCCTGACGATTGCCGCCTCCAACCTGGATGAGTTCTTCATGGTTCGTGTCGGCGGCCTCAAGCTGATCGTGGAGGCCGGTATCACGGATCCCGATCCGGCCGGGATGCGTCCCGCCGAGCAGCTCGCGGCCATCCATCGCCGCACCACCCGGATGACGGCGGACATTGCATCCGCCTACCGCGAGCGCATCGCCCCGGCCATGGCCACGGCGGGAATGCGCGCCGTGACACCGGCAATGCTTTCGCCGCTCCAGGAGGAGTCACTCGCGATGCACTTCAAGAACCAGGTTTTCCCCGCGATCACCCCCTCCGCCGTTAGGGCCGGGAATCCGTTTCCCCTGCTCTCCAACCTGGCGCTTTACCTGCTGGTGATGCTCGATCCGGAACCGCGCAAACGCACCCCCCGATTCGCCTTCATACCGGTACCCGCCAGCCTTCCCCGTTTCATCCCCGCGCCGGCGGAAAACGACAGCCATGCGTTCCTGCTTCTCGAGGACGTGATCAGCGCCTATGCCGGCATGTTCTTCCCGGGACAGAGAGTCCTGGAATGCGCCGCCATCCGCGCCACGCGGAACGCGGATATTCATGTCGATGAGACCTTTTCCGCCGATCTTGCCCACGCCATGCGCAAGGTGATCCGGCAACGCAAGACGAGCGGCTGTGTCCGGCTGGAGGTCGCTGCCAATGCCTCCGATGGCTTGGTGGACTGGTTGAAATCCGCACTCAACCTGACCGACGTTGATGTATTCCGGATCCATGCGCCGCTTCTGCTGAACAACTGGCGTACCTTCCATGCCCGTGAAGGCCTTGACCACCTCCGCGACGCCCCCTGGCTTCCGCAGCAGAATCCGCAGATTGATCCGGCCCGGAAAATACTCGACATCATTGCCGCCGGTGACGTTCTGCTGTCCCTGCCATATGAACGCTTTGATGCGGTGGTCCGCCTGGTGGAGGAGTCGGCAGACGATCCGGATGTCCTGGCCATCAAAATGGTCCTCTACCGCACGAATACCGGCAGCCCGATCGTTGAGGCACTGCGCCGGGCGGCCCGCAATGGCAAGGCCGTCACCGTGCTGGTGGAACTCAAGGCCCGCTTTGATGAGGCGAACAATATCGAATGGGCGGAACGGTTGGAACGTAACGGCGTCCAGGTGATCTACGGCATCAAGGATCTCAAGACGCATGCGAAAATCTGCATGGTCGTCCGCCGCGAAACCGAGGGCGTTGTCCGCTATATGCATTTCGGCACGGGTAACTACAATGTGAATACCGCCCGCCTCTACACCGATGTCGGCCTGTTTACCCGGAATGACGATCTCGGCGTGGATGCCTCCGGTTTCTTCAACGCTGTCTGCGGCTACAGCGAACCGCAGCCCCGGCTGAAACTGGCCCAGGCTCCGATTGACCTTCGCGAGCGCCTGCTTGAACTCATCGCCGGGGAGACCGCCTGCGCCGAAAAGGGTGAAAAGGCACGGATCATTGCCAAGATGAACGCGCTCGTGGATCCCGAGATCATCGAGGCGTTGTATCGCGCCTCCTGCGCAGGAGCCAGTATTGACCTGATCGTCCGCGGCACCTGCTGCCTGCGGCCAGGCGTCCCGGACCTTAGTGAGAACATTCGCGTGATCAGCATCGTGGACCGGTTCCTGGAGCACAGCCGGATATTCTTCTTCCACCACGGGGGGGCCCGGCAGGTGTTTATCTCCAGCGCCGACTGGATGCCACGAAATCTGAGCCGGCGCATCGAGCTGATGATCCCCGTCGAGGATCGCAAATGCAGGGAGAAGCTCATCAACATACTCAAGACGTGCCTCCGGGACACCTGCAAGGGCCGGCTTATGCAGGCGGACGGGAGTTATACTCGCGCGTCTTCCGCCGCTCCCTCGTCACGGGCGCAGGATGTCCTTTGCAAGGAAGCCTGCCGGAATGTCGAGGACCTGAGACGGTCCAAACGCACAAAGTTCGAACCCCATCTGCCGCCGAGGTCCTCGGAATCCCCTCCGGACTGAGAGGATTTCCCGCCAACGGGAGCGTGCATGCCCACCGGGAGTGCAGGTCAAACCGAATCATTAACGGGGATTTCGGCCGGGGCTTTCTTGAGCACATCGTGCAGTACGCGGCTCAAGGTCTGCACACTGTAAGGCTTCTCGATCGCCGCCTGGAATCCGCAGCGTTCCGGAAAACTGATCGCCATGCCATCCGTGTAACCGCTGCTGACGA
>CAZGBW010000144.1:0-2901 GCA_964523995.1 uncultured Victivallales bacterium
TCGACGGTGATCGTGCCGTCCTTGCCAACCTTGTCCATCGCCTCGGCGATGATGTCGCCGATCTCCTTGTCACCATTGGCCGAGATCGTGGCGACCTGGGCGATCTCGGTGTGCTCCTTGACCTTCTTGCTCATCTTGGCGATGCTCGCCACGACGGCGTCGGTCGCCTTGTCGATGCCGCGCTTGAGGCTCATCGGGTTCGCGCCGGCGGTCACGTTCTTGAGACCTTCGCGGAAGATCGCCTCGGTCAGCAGCGTCGCGGTCGTGGTGCCGTCGCCGGCCACGTCGCTCGTCTTGCTCGACACTTCGCGCACCATCTGCGCACCCATGTTCTCGAACGGATCCGAAAGCTCGATCTCCTTGGCCACCGTCACGCCGTCCTTGGTCACCGTCGGGGACCCGAACTTCTTGTCCAGGACCACATTGCGCCCGCAGGGTCCGAGAGTCACCGTCACGGCGCGACTGAGCTTCTCAATCCCCGTCAGAATCGCCTGACGTGCATCCACGTCGTATTTCAACTGTTTCGCTGCCATTTGTCCTTACTCCTTCGTTTCTTGTATTGTACGTCTTTATCAAAGACTTGAGTTAGCTGATCACGCCGAGGATATCCTCTTCCCGGATGATCTGGTATTCCACATCGTCGATCTTCACTTCCGTGCCGCCGTACTTGGGCATGAGCACACGGTCACCCTTCTTCACGTTGAAGGCGATCAACTTGCCGTTGTCGTCCAGCTTGCCGGTCCCGATGGCCACGACAACACCCTCCTGCGGCTTCTCTTTCGCCGTATCCGGGATAATGATGCCACCCTTCTTGACTTCGCCCTCCGTCGCCGGTTTGACCAGCACCCGATCACCCAATGGTTTAATGTTCATCCTTCTTCTCTCTCCCTTGTTTGTGTCCGGCTTTGCCGGACTGTTGTTAAACACAGGCGGCCCCCGTTGTCCGCATCGCTGCTGGAAACCGCGGCCGCCGCCAGATCACTTCTTGTCGTCGTCCATCATCTCGAAGTCCGCGTCGATCACGTCCCCGTCCGCCTGCTTCTTGCCGCCGCCCTCGCCGCCTTGGCGCTCCTGCTGCGAACCCGGCGCACCGCCCGCGTTCTCGCCACCCGCCGCCCCGGCCGCCTGGGCATGGGCATACATCTCCTGCGATATGGCCTGCATCTCGGTATTCAAGGCTTCCATCTTGGCCTTGATCTCTTCCGTCCCGCCACTCTCAAGGGCTTTCTTCAACGCCTCGACCGCGCTCTCCACCTTGGCCTTCTTCGCGGAATCCACCTTGTCGCCATGCTCCTTGAGCATTTTCCCGGTCTGGTAGGCCACGTTCTCCGCCATGTTCCGGGTCTCGACCGTCTCGCGCCGCGTCTTGTCCTCGTCCGCGTGGCGTTCCGCCTCCTCCACCATCTTCTTGACCTCGGCCTCGCTCAGGCCGCTGGAGGCCGTGATGGTGATCTTCTGCTGCTTGCCGGTGCCGAGATCCTTGGCCGACACGTTCAGGATGCCGTTGGCATCGATATCAAAGGTCACCTCGATCTGCGGCACCCCGCGCGCCGCCGGCGGGATCCCGTCAAGCTTGAAACGCCCGATGGACTTGTTGTCCCCGGCCATCTTGCGCTCGCCCTGCAGGACATGGATCTCCACGCCGGGCTGGTTGTCCGCCGCCGTGCTGAAGATCTCGCTCTTCTTCGTCGGGATCGTCGTGTTGCGCTCGATCAGCGCGGTCATCACGCCGCCCAGGGTCTCGATGCCCAGCGACAACGGGGTCACATCCAGCAGCAGCACGTCCTTCACATCGCCCGCCAGGATCCCGCCCTGGATGCCCGCGCCGATCGCCACGACCTCGTCGGGATTCACGCCCTTGTGGGGCTCTTTCCCGAACAGGGCCTTGGCCGTCTCCTGCACCTTCGGCATCCGCGTCGAGCCACCGACCAGGATCACCTCGTCCACCTCCCGGATACCGGAATCACGAAGCGCCGCCTTGCAGGGGCCCTCGGAACGCGCGACCAGGCTCTCGGTCAACTGCTCGAGCTTCGAGCGCGAGAGCGTCACGTTCAAATGCTTCGGCCCGTTCGCGTCCGCCGTGATGAACGGCAGGTTCACATCCGTCTGCTGGGAACTCGACAGCTCGCACTTGGCCTTCTCCGCCGCTTCCTTGAGCCGCTGCAGCGCCATGCTGTCCTTCGACAGGTCCACGCCATGCTCCTTGCGGAAATCCCCCACCAGCCAGTCGATCACCGCCTGGTCCAGGTCATCCCCGCCGAGATGCGTGTCGCCATTGGTGGCTTTCACCTCGAACACGCCGTCACCGATGTCCAGGATCGAGATATCGAAGGTCCCGCCACCAAAGTCGTAGACCGCGATATTCTCTTCCTTCTTCTTGTCCAGCCCGTAGGCCAGCGACGCCGCGGTCGGCTCGTTGATGATGCGCAGCACCTCCAGCCCGGCGATCTTTCCCGCGTCCTTCGTCGCCTGCCGCTGGCTGTCGTTGAAGTAGGCCGGGACCGTGATCACCGCCTGCGTGATCGTGTCCCCCAGGTACTGCTCCGCATCGGTCTTGAGCTTCTGCAGGATCATCGAGGAGATCTCCGGCGGCGAATACGTCTTGCCGGAAATCTTGACGTGCGCATCGCCGTTGGCGGCCTTCACCACCTCGTACGGGACCAGCGAGATCTCGTGCGCCACCTCGTCATACTTGCGGCCCATGAACCGCTTGATCGAGAAAATCGTGTTCTTCGGGTTGGTCACCGCCTGCCGCTTGGCCGCCTGCCCCACCAGCCGCTCGCCATTCTTCGCGAATGCCACCACCGACGGCGTCGTCCGCGTTCCCTCGGCATTCGGAATCACCACCGGCTCCCCGCCCTCCATTATCGACATACACGAGTTCGTCGTGCCTAAATCAAT
>CAZGBW010000144.1:3001-6927 GCA_964523995.1 uncultured Victivallales bacterium
GCTGCCCGGAATGCCCCGCGCACGTTCTGCTTGCGCTCGTCGGCATTGAGCCGCGTCTGCGTCCGGGTGAAACGCACCCGCTCGATCGCCTTGTGAACAACGGGCACGCTGAGCCGCGTCCCCAGCTCCCCGGCCAGCAACCGGGACTGGTTGTAACTGCGCTCGCGCGCCTTGGTCGTGTGCAGCGGCACATAGGTGATGCTGTCGAACCGCTCGTTACGGAAATGCGCATGGACACACCCCGCCAGCAGACCGCCGAGATCGGCGCTCAAGTGCGTTGCCCGGTTGTACTTGAAGTGGTGCATGGCGTCGCGGATCGGTCCCCGGAAGCGCAGTGCCGAGCGGGCGGCGTCAAAGGCGGGATGCGTACGGCGGCACCAGCCGCATTCGAAGTCATGCTCGACCAGCCCATCCACCGGATCCCCGCACCGGGAACACATCGGATCGGTGATGTACACCGCCGAGGCCAGGCAATCCCAGCACAGATGCCCCTCGCTCCCGGCGGTATCTCCGCCGCATCCCCCGCAGCGGCGTGGATAGCAGATATCCAGCAACGGGGGGATGCATTCCCGCCACCACCGCCACCAGTTTGCTCGCGTTGCGTCCATAGCCAGGTTCAGAGCATATACGTGATGAAGGCATAGCCTTTGAGGACGCGGTCGTCGTCAACGATCGGGCTATGGCGAATGTCGTCACCAAACCACTCGATGCCGGCGCTGAGCGCACCGAAGACCGACGGGGTGATCTCGGCAAAGACAGAGAGCCCGGCTTCCAGGCTGAAGGAATCGCCAGGGCGGTAGGCCGGACGATCAGGGGTCGCCTCCTCCGGCGCCACGCCGAAATCGTGCCGCACCAGGGCGGCGGATATCCAGTTCGCGGACAACGACGGCGTCACGCGCAGGGAACGCCACGGGACCGGACGCGAAAGCCCCGCCTGCGCCTGACCGCCACCGATCCGGTCCAGCATATCGTGCGCATACCCCGCCTGCAGGTGAATCCCGCCCGGCGCATTCCTCTGCAGCCGCAGCCCCGCCATCGCGGTCGCCTTGCGGTCCGCCATACCTTCCAGCGCGGGACTGTCGTCCTCCTCGTAGACCGCCATGCGATAGGCCAGCGTGGCGGCAAGCCGGGTACCGCCGCTGCCCGTGATGCCGAACTGCGCGAACGGGCCGTACACCTGGAGCCGGTTGCCGATGTAGGTGACGGCGGGAATGAACAGCACCGGATTCCCGCTCGACTCCACATACGGACTCCCGCGGGCCAGGACACCGACCCCGAGCCCGAGCCGTCCGCGATTGCCGAGCGGACGGGCCAGCCCGACGTCCACAACGGCGTTGGTGCCCTCCTCGACCCGGAACGCGGCCCGTTCAAAGCCCGGGGGACCTTTCGGCCGGTAGGCGTTTGCAAACCCGATCGGCTCCTTCGGGATCCCGATGAAGTTCACGTCCAGCCGCCGGTTGCCGTTCTCGTCGTTGAAGACAACCAGCGCATACGTTCCGACGGGGACATCCCGGAGGACCAGCGCCGCCGGATCACCCGCGGCAAATGTCTCCACCCGGGCCGGGGCCCGGAAGTCCTCGAATCCCTCGGCGGAATCGAACAGCATGACCACCACGCCACCACGCCGCGGCGCAACCCCGAGACGAACGGTCAGATCCGCCTCCTGCGCCAGGCAGGCCGCCGGCCGCATGGAAACCAGCAACAGGATGGCGATGGAAAAAAGTCGTCTCATCATCGGTGCCGCGTCAGAGCATGATCTCGACGCCTTTCGGGTTCTGCTCGATATACCCGATCACCCGCGCTCCGGCCTTCTGCGTCTTGAGGACCGACAGCGTGGCGTCCAGCGCGGCGGGGCGGACGATGATCACATAGCCGATGCCCATGTTGAAGACGCGGTACATCTCATGCCGGTCCACCTCCCCCGTCTCCTCAAGAAAGCGGAACAGCGGCGGAACCGTCCAGGCGGTGCTGTCAATCACCGCCCGGCACGTATCCGGCAGCACGCGGGGAATATTGTCATAAAGGCCGCCACCGGTAATATGCGCCATGCCCTGGACCCTGACCTTCGCCATCAGGGCGGTGACCGGCTTGAGATAGCTGCGGTGTATCGCCAGCAGCACGTCGGCGACGGTCTGGCGGGTGCCGGGAAACAGGTCCCCGATCTTGAGCCCGGCCGTCTTGAAGATGACCTGGCGGGCCAGCGAATACCCGTTGGTGTGCAGGCCGCTGGAGGGCAGCCCGACAATCACGTCGCCCGGCCGGATGGTTTCCCCCGTGATGATCTTCTTGCGGGCAACCATGCCGACAATCGTGCCGACCAGGTCATACTCCCCCTCCGGATACAGACCGGGCATTTCCGCCGTCTCGCCGCCGAGAAGCGCGCAGCCATTCTCGCGGCAGGCCTTGCAGAGCCCGCCAATGACCTCCTTGAACACGGCGGCGGAAAGCTTCGCGGTCCCCAGGTAATCCAGGAAGAACAGCGGTGTCGCGCCCTGGACCAGGATGTCGTTGGTGCAGTGGTTGACCAGGTCCTGCCCGACGGTGCCGTGCCGCCCGGCCATCACGGCGACGGTGAGCTTCGTGCCGACCCCGTCGGTACTGGCCACCAGCACCTGGTCCCGGCCAGGCGATTGGAAAAGACCGCCGAAACTGCCGATCGTGCTGAGCACATTCGCGTTGGAGGTCCTCCCGACCATCTTCTTGATCCCCTCCAACCCCAGCATCATCTCATCAATATCAACGCCCGCCCGGGCATACGCCGATTTACCGTTCTTGTTCATTTGCACCTTTTCGTTCGCCGCTGTTGAACGCGTTGCCATAACGCGGACTGAAACTATGCTTTCCTCCCTGCTGGATCAAGCTGTTTTTCCGGTGCAGGGAATATCCACGACGCGCCTTTCCAGCGCACTGAGATGGACCGCCTCGGTGAACTCCATGTAGCGGACCCCGTCGGCAAAGGTCGTTCGCCGGACGGGTGCCTCGCCGCGAATGGCGGCGATAAACTCCTGCTCGACGCGCCAGCCCGCCGGGCCGGGGCCGGGTGCCGGCGGCGGGATGTCAACCGGTGCCAGCACCGTATCGCCACGCCGCCCCATCAGGACTTGCGCGGGGGAACCCTGCACTACCAGGGTTCCGTCCGTGCCGCAGAGGTGGACCGCCATTTGCGGGACAAGGCCGGTAATCGCGCTGAAACGCATGTTCAGCGATGCCCCGCACACCAGCCGGCCAACGATATCGATATGGTCGGGCACCTGGACGTCCTGCAAGATCCCGTCGGCATCCCGGCGCCGCGGAACCGATACCGTGGTCATGGCCGCCACGCTGGCGGCTGGACCGGTCCAGCGCATGAGCGCCTCGTACCAGATTCCCATGGTCAGCGCGTTCAGGCCGCTGAGGCGGCGGTCCTGCCGCCAGGTCAAGGCCGTGTCCGGACTGCGGAAGGATCCCGCGGTATGCACGAGATCCACCGCCAGCAGCGACCCGATCGCCCCGTCCGCCAGCAAGGCACAGATGGTGTCGTCAATCGCCAGGGTAAACGGCGAGGGCACGATCTGGGCGATGAGTTCCGGATGCCGCCGCGACGCGGCCAGCATGGCCCGGGCTTCCGCCGCATCACAGGCCATGCGCGCCTCGCACAACACGTGCTTGCCGGCCTCCAGCGCCGCCAGGGTCGCCGGGGCGTGCAGATATGGCCAGGTGCCGATGCAGACCGCGTCAATGCCGGGGTCCTCGATCAGCGACTCCCAGCGGTCCGTGGCGCGGCGGATTCCGAACGGCGCCGCCGCCGCCTCGGCCGAGGCGGTCGAACGGTTGGCAACCGCCACGACCTCCACCCCCGGGATGGCCTGCAGGAGCGGAATGTGCAGGGCCCGTGTATTGCCGCCAGCCCCGATAATACCGACACGAATGACGTTTCCCTTCATGAT
>CAZGBW010000145.1:0-6915 GCA_964523995.1 uncultured Victivallales bacterium
CACGGCCGCCCGGGGGGGATACGGAACATGAGAGTTCATGAGCTGGCAAAAGATCTTGGAGTCGCGAACAAGCTGTTGATCACCAAGCTTCGCGAGCGCGGTGTCGAAGTGAAGAATCACATGACCGTGCTGGAAGACGATCACATCATTGTCATGCGGGCGATCATCCCCCTGGCCATAGAAGAGGAAAAGCGCAAGGACGAGGAAGCCCGGCTGAAGGCGGAGGAAGACGAGCGGAAAGCCGAGGAGGCAAGACAAAGGGCCGAGGAGGCCAGGCGCAAGGACGAGGAGGAGGCCCGGCGCAAGGCGGAAGCCGAAGCGGCAAAGCCGGAGCCGAAACCGGCAACGAAGCCGCAGGCCAAGCCGGCGGTGGTACCGGAGGCGAAGCCGGTGGCCAAGCCTGAGGTCAAGCCGGTGGAGAAACCCGTGGCCGAGGTCAAACCGGAAAAGCCCGCCGGAGCGGAGCGTCCGGCCGCGGGCGGTAAACCCGCCAAAACCGAGACGGTGCCAGAACGCCCGGCGGCGAAATCGGCAACCCCGCCTCCCCCGCCCGCCAAGGCCGTGGAGAAGCCGGGAAGCGCCGCCGCGGCAGAGGTCACGCCTGCGGCACCGGACGCGACCCCGCCCGCACCGGCAGCCGCCGCGAGCGCGCCCGACAAGACGCTCCGGATCCGGGGCGGGATCACGGTCCGCGAGCTGGCCGAGATCATCGGCGAGAAACCCAATCGCATCGTCGCCGAGCTGATGGGCATGAATGTGTTCGCCAATATCAATGCCAAACTCGATTATGATGTGGCCGCCACGGTGGCCGGGAATCGGGGTTTCCAGGTCGAGCATGAGAAGCGCGGCGGGGAAGCGCCGTTAAGCGCCATGCCGCGCCCGGATGACGAGCCCTACCAGGACAAGCCTGAAGACCTTCTGCCACGACCACCGGTGGTCACGTTCCTGGGGCATGTGGATCACGGCAAGACGTCGCTTCTGGACCAGATCCGCAATGCTTCCGTCGCCAAGGGCGAGAGTGGCGGTATTACCCAGCACATCGGCGCCTACACGGTTGAAATGGGCAGCAAGCCGATCACGTTTTTGGATACCCCCGGCCATGCCGCGTTTACCGCCATGCGGGCCCGCGGGGCCAACCTGACGGATATTGCCGTGATCATCATCGCCGCAGACGACGGCATCATGCCGCAGACGAAAGAGGCGATCGCGCATGCCAAGGCCGCCGGGGTCGCCATCATGGTCGCCATCAACAAATGCGACCTGCATACCGCCAATCCCGATCGCGTGCTGCAGCAGCTCCAGGCCGAGGAACTCGCCCCCGAGGAGTGGGGCGGCTCCACGATCTGCTGCAAAGTCAGCGCCACCACCGGGGAGGGCGTCCCCCATCTGCTCGAGATGATCCTGCTCCAGGCCGAAATGCTTGAATTGAAGGCCAACCCGAACAAGCGCGCGACGGGCTTCGTGGTCGAGGCGCATCTGCAGCCGGGGATGGGGCCCACCGCCACCGTGCTAGTCACCGGGGGAACGCTCAAGATCGGCGATGCCCTCCTCTGCGGCTCCCACTGGGGCCGTGTGAAGGCCCTGATTGATGATCACGGACGGCAAGTGAAGTCCACCCTGCCCTCCTCGCCTGTGAAATGCCTTGGCCTTTCCGGCGTACCGGATGCCGGGGCCGAGTTCATCGTGATGCCCAGCGACCGGAAGGCCAAGGAGATCGCGGCCGAGCGCGCGATGTCCATCAAGACCGCCTCGCTCGAGGCCCCCCGCAAGGCGTCCCTCGACGACATCTTCACGCAGCTGAAGACCTCCGCCGAGGCGCTCCAGTTGAGCATCATCCTCAAGACCGACGCGCAGGGCAGCGTGGAGGCGATTATTCATGCGCTGAAAGATATCAAGAGCGACAAGGTGTCCATTCGCTTCATTCATAGCGGAACCGGTAATATCACCACTAACGACATCCTGCTGGCGAGCGCCTCCAATGCCGTTGTTCTCGGATTCCATGTGGCCAAGGAAGCCGGCGTGGACGCCATCGCGAAACGCGAGGGCGTGGAAATCCGCCTCCATCAGATCATCTATGAGCTGATTGACCAGGTGCGCGACGCCATGATCGGCGTCCTGGGCCCGAAACTGGAGGAAATGAAACGCGGCCAGGCCCAGGTGCGCCAGATCTTCGAGATCGGCAAGGCAAGCCGCATTGGCGGATGCCTGGTGCTCAAGGGGATTATCAACATCAAGCACCGTGTCCGCGTGAAACGGAAGAACGAAGTGCTCTTCGAGGGGACCATCCAGTCCCTGAAACACTTCCAGGACGATGTGCCGGAAGTGCGCGAGGCACAGGAGTGCGGGATCCGGGTGCTGCACTTCGCCGATCTGGCGGAAGGCGACATCATCGAGGCCTACGAGATCGAGGAACGGGAACAGACGCTCTAGGTCGGTTTTCAACGCAAGGGGATTCCGCATGAGCGTCGACAGAATGGAACGGATCAACGAACTGATCCGGCGCGAGATCGGGGAGGCGTTTGCCCGCACCGTCACGGATACGCGCTTCGACCGCAGTGCCGTCACGGTCACGCAGGTGACCACGGCCCGCAACCTCCGGACCGCCAGGATCCTCGTCTCCGTCCGCGGGGATGAACAGCAGCAGCAGCAGACCATGAGCCTGATCCGCCGCTACCGTTCCGACATCCAGCAGTCCATCAACCGCGATCTCTCCCTCAAGTTCACGCCCGTCCTGCATTTTGAACTCGACCCGTCCATCCAGAAGGGCGACCACGTTCTGGACCTGCTCGCCCATCTCGAACCGCTGCCGTCTTCCGGTGAGGACACGGAAGAGGGTGACAATGACTGAAAACCGAACATCCGGGCTTGACACGGCCGCGCTACCCGGCGACCCGTTCAACGGCATCCTGCTGGTTGACAAGCCGATCGGCCCGACCTCGCATGACATCGTCCACCGCATCCGCCGCTTCTTCAAGATCCCCAAAGTCGGCCACGGGGGTACACTGGATCCGATGGCATCGGGGCTGATGATCGTGTTGCTCGGCAAGGCGACAAAACTCTCCGACCGCTTTCTCGGTTCGGACAAGATCTACGAAGGCACCATGCACTTCGGCATCGCCACCGACAGCCAGGACGCGATGGGGGAGGTCACTCGCACGGGTGACGCCACGCTCATCACCGAGGAGCAGGTCCGCGCCCAGATGGAGAAGCGGCTTGGCGACAGCATGCAGATGCCGCCCATGACCTCCGCCCTGAAGGTGGACGGTGTCCCGCTCTACAAGCACGCCCGCAAGGGCATCGAGATCGAGCGCAAGGCGCGGCTCATCCACGTGTTCCGTTTTGACCTGAAGTCCTTCACCCATCCCTGTGCCGACTTTGAACTCAAATGCACGAAGGGCACGTATGTCCGCACCCTGTGCGACGACATCGGCGAGGAACTGGGTTGCGGCGCGCATCTTTCGAGACTGCGGCGGACCCGCTGCGGGTCTCTTTCCATCACGGAGGCACTGCCGCTGGCAGAGGCCCTGGCGATGTCGCCAGCGGAGCTGGCATCGCATGTCATCCCCATGAGGACATTCCTGTGATCATCATCAACGACCTGAAACCCCTCCAGACCCGGACAAGACCGATCGTGCTGGCTGCCGGGTTCTTTGACGGGGTCCACCTCGGGCACCGGCGCGTGCTGGACCAGGCGCGGGCGGATGCCCGCCGCCTCGGCGGGGAAGCCTGGGTCATGACGTTCGACACCCATCCCCTCAAGATCATCCGGCCGGCGGCGGCCCCCCTACTGCTGACCGCCACCGCCCACAAGCTTGCCCTGATCCGGCAGGCGGGCATGGACGGGTGCATCCTCCTGCCGTTCACCAAGGAATTGGCCGCCATGCCGGCCGACGCATTCTCGGAGTGGTTGTTTCATAGCGCGCCAACGCTCAGCGAGGTGATTGTCGGCGGCAATTGGCGTTTCGGCGCCAACGCGGCGGGGACGCCGCAGAGACTGGCGCAACTGGGAGCGGGCGTGCCGATCCGCGTGATCACCATGCCGCCGGTCCTGCACGGATCCGCCGCCATCTCCAGCACGCGCATCCGGCAGGCGGTCACCTGCGGCGACCTGACCGAGGCGTCCGCCATGCTCGGTCGTCCGGTCAGCGTGCTAGGCACCGTGGTCCACGGCCGGGCGATCGGGCGGACGATGGGATACCCTAGCGCCAACATAGACCCGCACAACGAGGCCCTGCCACCGCTGGGGGTCTACGCCGTGCAGGCCTGCGTCGGCGGCCGGTTCCACGACGGCGCGCTCAATTTCGGCACACGCCCGACCTTCGACAAGGACAATGCCGTCCCGCCGCTGCTGGAGCTGCACCTGCTGGACTTCTCGGGCAGTCTATACGACCAGGAGATCGAGGCGTTCTTCATCGAGCGGCTCCGCGACGAATGGTACTTCGCCACCATCGGGGAACTCAAGGCGCAGATTGCCGACGATGTCGCCAGGACAAGACAGATCCTCGCGCAGAAGGGGCTTTCGCCCGAGCAGAAGGAAACACTGCGCCGCGACCGGGATAATGCGGGCCTGTAGCCGACCGGAAAATGGCCTCCCATCCGAAGCCCGGAAGGAGAAGGATGGTGGGCGATACAGGACTCGAACCTGTGACCTCCTGCGTGTGAAGCAGGCGCTCTAACCAACTGAGCTAATCGCCCTTCAACGACAACGCCGTTGCCGACGAACAGCGTGGGCGGACTATAACGGTCGCGCTCCGCGCTTGTCAATACTTTAGAATCCCCCCAAATTCTCAGGCCGTCGCCTCGGTGAGCGCGCGCAGCGCTGCCGTCGGCCGCAACACCTTCCCTGCCGGACTCATGCAGACGTGGTGCGTGTACCCGGTCGCCAGGAGGTCCCCCGCCCGCCAGACCTCATAGGCGATCCGCAGCCGCGATCCCTCGAACGGCAGACAGGTGCTGCGTACCTCGATCCAATCCTCATACCGCGCCGGCTGGCGGTAGTCGCAATGCGCCGCCACCACCGGAAGCATCACCCCGCCCGCCTCCATCTCGCGATAGGAAAGACCGGCCTCCTGGAGCAGCGCCGTGCGCGCCATTTCAAAATAGACGAAATAATTCGCGTAATACACCACCCGCATCTGGTCCACATGCGCATACGGCACGCAGAACGGAAACCGGTATTCCTTGGACGCCATCTACGCCGCCCCCTTGTCCAGCCCCTGCCGGATCTCCCGGACCAGGGCCCCCAGACGCCCTTCGCGGGCGGCCGTGATCAGCGCACTGCCCGCCACCACCGCATCGGCCGCCCGGGCCGCCTCCGCCGCCTGCGCGCCGCTGCTGACGCCGAAGCCAACCGCCACCGGCAGCGCCGTCGCCGCCCGGACCTGCTTCAGGCGAGACTCCAGATCCAGCGCCAGGGACGACCGCGCCCCGGTCACCCCGGTCACCATGATGTAGTAGACAAAACCCTTCGCGTCCGCCAGGATCCGGCGCAGCCGCTCCGGTCCGGTTGTCGGCGCCGCCAGCATGATGAATTCCATCCCGTTGCGTTCCAGATGCCCGCGCAGCTCGCCGCTCTCCTCGAACGGCAGGTCCACCACCAGCATCCCGTCCGCCCCCGCCGCGGCCGCCTCCGCGCAAATCGCATCGTACCCGTAGCGGAAAAACAGGTTGGAATAACCGAACAGAACAATCGGCGTGTCGTAATCCACCCGGATGCGCCGGACCAGGTCCAGCACCTTGCGCAGCGTCATGCCACCTTGCAACGCCCGCTGCGATGCCGCCTGGATCGTCCCGCCATCGGCGGTAGGATCGGAGAACGGCACCCCCAGCTCCAGCACGTCCACCCCGTTGTCCAGCGCCTCGCGAATATCCCGTTCCGACTGCGCGGGGTCGGGATCCCCCGCCGTCAGGAAGGCGACAAACCCTTTCCGCCCCTGCGCCTTGAGCGCCGCAAACGTCTTGTCAATGCGATTCATTTTTCATCCCCGCCAATTCCAGCACGGTATCCAGATCCTTGTCACCGCGCCCGGATAGATTCACCACGATCGCCTTGTCGCGGCCATACACCCCTGCCATCTTTTTCGCCTCCGCCAGCGCATGAGACGATTCCAGCGCGGGCAGGATCCCCTCCATCCGTGTCAGTTCATGGAACGCCGCCAGCGCCTCGTCATCGGTCACGGCGTGATACTGCACACGTCCGCTTTGCGCCCAGAACGCGTGTTCCGGCCCGACGCCGGGATAATCGAGGCCGGCGCTGACCGAGTGGGCGTTCTGTATCTGCCCGTTCTCATCCTGCAGCACGTAGGACTTGCTGCCATGCAGGATGCCCACCTGCCCGGCACCGATGCTGGCGGAGTGCTTGCCGGTCGCAATGCCAAGGCCCGCCGCCTCTACCCCGATCAAGTCCACGCCGGCGTCCCCGATAAACGGATAGAAAATGCCCGCTGCATTGCTACCGCCCCCGACACAGGCCAGGATTGCCGCGGGCAGCCCCCCTTCCGCCGCCGCGAACTGGACCCGGGTCTCATCACCCATCACCCGCTGGAAATCGCGCACCATCATCGGGTACGGATGCGGACCGGCCACCGAGCCGATCACATAGAACGTATCCTCCACCTCCGCCACCCACGCGCGCAGCGCCTCGCTCATCGCATCCTTCAGCGTGCGGGTGCCGCTCTTGACGGCAAAGACTTCCGCCCCCAAAAGCTGCATGCGCTTCACATTCGGGGCCTGCCGGCGGATATCCTCTTCCCCCATGTACACGCGGCAGGACATGCCGAAAAGCGCTGCCGCCGTGGCGGTCGCCACCCCGTGCTGCCCCGCGCCGGTCTCCGCCATCAGCTTGGTCTTGCCCATGCGCCGCGCCAGGAGCGCCTGCCCCAGGGTGTTGTTGATCTTGTGGGCGCCGGTGTGGTT
>CAZGBW010000146.1:0-6879 GCA_964523995.1 uncultured Victivallales bacterium
GCCCTGAAAGACCGTTTTGATATCGCCTTCGGCAACGATGCCGACTATGACCGGCATGGGATTGTGACGCCGGGGTACGGGTTGATGAACCCGAACCACTATCTTTCCGTGGCGGTGGATTATCTATTCCGCCACCGGCCGAACTGGAGGCCGGATGCGGAGATCGGCAAGACGCTGGTGTCCAGTTCGATGATAGACCGTGTGGCGGTTGCGCTGGGGCGCCGGGTGGCCGAGGTGCCGGTTGGATTCAAGTATTTTGTAGGCGGGCTTGCCGATGGCCGTTACGGGATCGGTGGCGAGGAAAGCGCAGGGGCCTCCTTCCTGCGCAGGGACGGGACGGTCTGGACGACGGATAAGGACGGCATTCTTCTTGACCTGCTGGCGGCGGAAATCACTGCGGTCAGCGGGCGCGATCCGGGGAGCTGTTACGCGGCACTTGAGGATCGCTTCGGGGCGCCGGTCTATGCGCGAATTGATGCGCCGGCCTCGTCCGCGCAGAAACGGGTGCTGACGGCACTGGCTCCGGATCAGGTGAAGGCCGATGTCCTGGCCGGCGATCCGGTCACGGCGGTGTTGACACGGGCTCCGGCCAATAACGAGCCGATCGGGGGATTGAAAGTGCAGACGGCGAACGGCTGGTTCGCGGCGCGTCCGTCGGGGACGGAGGACGTCTATAAGATCTATGCCGAAAGCTTCAAGGGAGAGAGCCATTTGCGCCAGATACAAGCGGAAGCCCAGCAGGTTGTGGCGGATGCGTTCCGGGCCGCTGGCGCGGCGTAAACGGATCTGGCGGGGCGGTGGTTGGCGGAAACCTTATATTGACAGCAGGGGCGAAACCCCTTACTTTCGCTAGCTGTGTGACAGGGCATCAATGGTTATTTTACGTGTAGCAGGGGAGTCAGCATTGGATCTTGAACGGTTGCGCCACAGTACGGCGCATGTGATGGCGGCGGCGGTTTGCTGGCTTTATCAGGATGTCCGCCTGGATATCGGTCCGGCGACCGATAACGGTTTCTACTACGATTTCGACCTGCCCCACCGGGTTTCGCCAGAGGATTTCCCCGCGATCGAGGCCGAAATGGCTCGGATTGTGGATGCGGATATTCCCTTTGTTCGCATTGAACTGGCGCGCGAGGAGGCGCACCGGCGGCTGGCGGCGCGCGGTCAGGATTACAAGTTGCAGCGCCTGGCGGATATTCCGGAGGGCGAGACGGTCTCGTTCTATGGCTGCGGTGACTTTGAGGACCTCTGCCGCGGTCCGCATGTCGAGCGCACGGGTGAGCTCAAGGGCTTCAAGCTGATCTCGGTGGCGGGTTCCTACTTCCGCGGCAAGGAGACGAACCCGATGTTGCAGCGCATCTACGGGATTGCGGCGGAATCCCCGAAACAGATCGGTGTGCTGATCAAGCAACTCGAGGAGGCCCAGAAGCGAGACCATCGCAAGCTGGGAAAGGAGCTGGATCTGTTCAGCATCCAGGAGGATGTGGGGCCGGGGTTGGTGCATTGGCATCCGCGCGGGGCGCGCATCCGTTCGATCATCGAGGATTTCTGGCGCCGGGAGCATTACCGCGCGGGTTACGAGCTGCTTTACTCGCCGCACATCGGGCGGGCTCAGTTGTGGTCCACCTCGGGCCATCTTGACTTCTACAAGGAGAACATGTATTCGCCGATGGATGTGGACGGTGGCGATTATTTCGTCAAACCGATGAACTGTCCTTTCCATATCCAGATCTACAAGGACCGGAAACGGTCCTACCGGGAGCTGCCGCTGCGCTGGGCCGAGCTGGGAACGGTTTACCGCTATGAGAAGAGCGGGGTGCTGCACGGGCTGCTGCGGGTGCGTGGATTCACACAGGATGACGCGCACATCTTCTGCACGCCGGAACGGATCCAGGAGGAGATCAAGACCACGGTTGCCTTTGCGCTGAAAATGCTGCGCGCGTTCGGTTTCGAGGAAATCTCGGCGTATCTGGCGACGCGGCCCGCGAAAGCGGTTGGCGAGGAGGCGCGCTGGGAGCAGGCGACGGTCTCGCTGCGGGGGGCTCTGGAGCAGCAGGGGATCGCCTACGAGGTGGATGAGGGTGGCGGTGCGTTCTACGGCCCGAAAATCGATCTGAAAATCAAGGATGCGATCGGGCGGGAGTGGCAGATGGGCACGATCCAGTTCGATTTCAACCTGCCTGAGCGGTTCGACCTGAATTACACCGGGGAGGATGGTGCGGACCACCGGCCGTATATGGTGCACCGGGCGCTGCTCGGCAGTATTGAGCGGTTCTTCGGCGTCCTGATCGAGCATTACGGGGGTAAATTCCCGCTCTGGCTGGCACCGGAGCAGATCCGCGTGCTGCCGATCACCGACGATCAGCTTGCCTATGCCGACGGGTTGGCGGAAATGCTGCGCGCGCAGGACTTCCGGGTGACGGTGGACCGGCGTCCGGAGCGGATTGGCGCCAAGATCCGGGTGGCCCGGAATGATCGTGTGCCCTACATGATTATCGCAGGGGCGGAGGAGCAGGCGTCCGGGGCGGTGGCGTTGCGCGGGCGGGACGGGGAGCAGAGTGTCATGGCGCTTGATGCGGTTGTCGGGCGTCTTCGTGAGGAACTGAAACAATAGGATCAGGGAGGTTGGATATTCGCACGTTCATCAGAGTCAATCATAAGATCAGAGTCCCGGAAGTTCGGCTGACCGGTTCGGACGGCACGCTCATCGGGGTCGTGCAGACGCGGGATGCGCTGCGCATGGCACAGGAGCAGTCGCTTGATCTGGTTGAAATTTCGCCGAATGCGAAGCCACCCGTCTGCAAGCTTATGGATTACGGCAAGTACCGTTACGATCAGAGCCGCAAGGAACGGGAGCAACGCAAGCATCAGCATCAGACGGTGGTCAAGGAAATCAAGTTCCGCCCGGGAGTGGAGGAGCATGACTACGAGACAAAGCTCAACCATGTCCGGGATTTTCTCAAGGACGGCAACAAGGTGAAGATCACGCTGACCTTCCGCGGCCGCGAGAATGCGCACCGGGAACTGGGCGAGGCGGTGATTGACCGGGTTCTGAAGGACTGCGAGGATATCAGCGTGGTGGATATGCCGCCGAAGCGCATGGGCAAGATGGTCATGGCGATGCTGGGAGTCCGGTCGCATAAAGGCTGAAAAAAAGCTTGCCTCTGGTTCCGGGATGCGGTAATGTCGCTCGCTTTCCATGGCCGGAAGTGCGCGGGATAGCGTCGAGTCCGGGGGGTTCAATTAATCGGGGCGGGGTGAATATGCCTAAGAAAAAGACAAATAAGTCGGCAGCCAAGCGGGTCAGGGTGACCGCGACCGGCAAGCTGAAGTTTTCCAGACCGGGATCGGGGCACCTGTTGTCCAGCAAATCCCGGAAGCGCAAGCGCAATCTGCGCAGCGCGGGGATTTTGAGTAAACCAGAGCAGAAACGGATCACGACGCTGATTACGTCCTGATTTCTTTTTCAGAAGGAGAGTCATGCCTAGAGCAACAAATGCACCGGCCTCCCGTGCCCGGCGTCGCCGGATTCTGGATCAGGCCAAGGGGTTTCGCGGATCGCGCAGCAAGCTGATCCGCATGGCGAGCGAAGCAGTGGACCGGGCGATGGCCATGTCAACGACGCACCGCAAGGTCAAGAAGCGCGATTACCGCGGGTTGTGGATCAGCCGCGTGACGGCCGCCTGCAAGCTGAACGGGATCTCGTACAGCCGGTTGATCGAGGGATTGACCAAGGTCAATGTGGCCCTGAACCGGAAAATGCTTTCCGAAATCGCGATTCATGATCCGGCGGGTTTTACCAAGATCGTCGAACAGGCGAAGACCGGCCTGGCGTAAGTTAACGACGTTGCGCGGAAACGGCCATCTTTCGGGATGGCCTTTTTTTTTGCCAGAGGAGTGGATCATGAATATTGCAGAACTGGTCGCATTGAAGACAGAGGCTCTGGTGGAGGTTCAGGTGGCCGCCGCGGTCGAGGCCCTGGAGGCGGTCCGGATTCGCTATCTCGGACGCAAGGGGCTGCTACCGCAGATCATGCAGGTGTTGAAAGACGTTCCCCCGGCGGAGCGGGCGGCCTTCGGCCAGGGGGCCAATGCGCTCAAAAACGAGTTGACGGCGGCGCTGGAGGCTCGCAAGGCGGTGCTGGAGGCCGGGGCGGCTGGTGATGGCCGTCCGGTGTTTGACACGACCCTGCCGGGGCGCTGGATGCCGCGCGGTCACCGGCACCCGATCTCGCAGGTGATCGAGGAGGCCGTGCGGATCTTCGCGACCCTGGGCTTCACCGTGGCGGAGGGGCCGGATGTCGAGAACGGCTACCGCAACTTCGAGGCGCTCAATACACCGGATTATCATCCGTCCCTGGACCCGCAGGACACCTTCTGGCTGGAAGGTGACCTGCTGCTGCGCACGCAGACATCCCCGGTGCAGATCCGTGTGATGGAGACCACCCCGCCACCCGTGCGGATTGTCACGCCGGGTCGCTGCTACCGGCGTGACACGACGGATGCGACGCACAGCGCGAATTTCCACCAGATCGAAGGGCTTTATGTAGACCGCGAGGTCTCCCTGGCGGACTTGAAGGGCACCATGGCGCATTTTGCCCGGCAGATGATGGGTCCTGGCGTGGCCGTGCGCTTCCGTCCGCATTTCTTCCCGTTCACGGAACCGAGCGTGGAGTGCGATTTCACGTGCCATGTCTGCAAGGGCAGTGGATGCCGGGTATGCAAGCAGAGCGGCTGGATCGAGATCGCCGGGGCCGGGATGGTGGATCCGCGCGTGTTCCGCAAGGTGGGCTATGATCCGGAGACGGTCAGCGGCTATGCCTTCGGCATGGGTATTGAGCGGATCGCCATGATCCGTTTCGGCATCCCGGATATCCGGATGCTTTATGATAACGACGTGCGGTTCCTGAAACAGTTTTGATTTGTTGGCGCGGTCCGGAGTCGAGGGACCGTCTTTATTTGTAGCGACCTGGGAATGGGGAGCCATAGGTTATGAAAGTTCCGATCAGCTGGTTGAACGAGTATGTGGATCTCGCGGGGGTCTCCGCGAAGGAAATTGCCGATAAACTGACGTTCTCGGGTATCGAGGTGGAAGGCATCCATCCTGTCGGAGGGGATTTTCCGGGGGTGGTGGCGGGGGAGGTCCGTTCCATCAAGGCGCATCCGAACGCGGACCGGCTGCGGCTGTGCGAGGTGTTCGACGGGCGCGAGGTGCTGGCGGTGGTCTGCGGGGCGTCGAATTTCGAGGTCGGGGACAAGGCGGCATTCGCGCCGGCCGGTACAGAGCTGCCGAACGGCATGAAGTTGAGAACGTCCAAGATCCGTGGCGAGGTCTCGCAGGGCATGCTCTGCGCGGAGGATGAGCTGGGACTTTCGGATGATCATGCGGGAATTCTGCTGCTGCCACGGGATACCGCGTCGGGCACACCGCTGGCGGAGGTACTGGGGCCGGCGGATACCGTGCTCGAGCTGGAAATCACCTGGAATCGTCCGGATTGCCTGTGTGTGATCGGCGTGGCGCGGGAGCTGGCGGCATTGTATGGGAAGCCGCTGAAGGTGCCCTCGTTCGCCGTCGAGGAGAGCGGGCGGTCGGTTGAGGAACTGGTCTCCGTGCGGATTGAGGATGCCGATGGCTGTCCGCGTTACACGGCGCGGGTGTTGACGGAGGTGAAGATCGGCCCGAGTCCGGACTGGATGCAGCGGCGGCTGAAGATGTGCGGGGTGCGCCCGATCAGCAATGTGGTGGATGTGACCAATTATGTGATGCTCGAATGCGGGCATCCGCTGCACGCGTTCGATCATGCGCTGCTCAAGGATCGCCAGATCGTGGTGAGGCGGGCGCGCGCCGGGGAAACGATGGTGACGCTGGACGGCATGGAACGCCAGCTTGACGTTTCCATGCTGGTGATCGCGGATGCGGGATCGCCCGTGGCGGTGGCGGGTATCATGGGCGGTGCTGGCAGTGAAATCCAGGAGACGACGGCGACCGTGCTCCTGGAAAGCGCGGCGTTCGATCCGCGCACGATCCGGAGGACCTCATCGGCGCTGGGGCTTTCGACGGAATCCTCGCACCGGTTTGAGCGGCGTGTGGATGCCGCGACCGCTGACTGGGCCGGTAACCGGGCGGTGGCGCTGATGCAGTCGCTGGCGGCCGGGCACGTGGCGCGCGGCATGGCGGATGTTTATCCACAGCCGATGCCGAAGCGGTCCCTTGCGCTCGATATCTCTCGCTTGAACAGGCTGCTGGGCGTTACGGTACCGTCGGCGCGCGTACGCGCCATATTCGAGGCACTGGAGTTGCCGGTTGTCGCGCAGAGCGGCAGCCTGTTCACCGTGGAGATCCCGAGTTTCCGTCCGGATCTCGAATGCGAGGCGGACCTGTTTGAGGAAGTGGCCCGCGTCCATGGTTTGCAGCATATCCCGGATACGGTTCCCTCGGCGACGGTGGTGCCGGGTGCCGATGACGCGCCAGTGCGCGCCCAGTTCAAATGCCGTGAGGCGCTGGCGGGGCTTGGACTTTGCGAGATGATGAGCTACAGCTTCCTGGCCGAGCCGCTGCTGGACGAATTTGACGCGAGCGATCGCGCAGGGCGGGTAACGCTGCCGAATCCGGTCAGCGCGGATCACGGCGTGTTGCGCAACGCCCTGGTTCCGCAGGTGGTGGAGTGCCTGGCGCGCAACCGCGCACGGCAGACCACCACGGCGGCGCTGTTCGAGATAGGGACGGTTTTTGGCCGGGATGGCGCGGGCCGGATCGGCGAGGAGACGCATGTGGGGCTAGGCCTGACGGGGCAGCAGAGCGGGGACTCGCTGCAGGCGCGAGTCCGGATGCGGGATGAGGATACGTTCCTGGCGCTCAAGGGAGTTGTCGAGCGCCTG
>CAZGBW010000147.1:0-6839 GCA_964523995.1 uncultured Victivallales bacterium
AATGGGTTGCACGTCAACCCGGATTACACCGCCTTTTTCCGGGAACATGCCGAGCGCGTGGCCACCGACTATCCGTCGGTGGTTGGCGCCGGGGGAGAAATGCTCTTTCCCGAGCCCTATCCCGGGGCTTGGGAGGACTATAGCGGGATGATCTCCGCCGTAGCGGACAACGGCGTGGCCGCCGCCCCCGACAATCTCCAGATCTACATGGATCATGACACCGGGGGCCATACGCTCTACGATATCGGGTTTTACGAGGCGATCGCCGGCCGCAACTGGTGCTGGTTTCATTTCCATGAACCGACCCTGCTGGAAGACTACCGCAACTTCTTCCCGGCGTGGTGGGCGGCATTGCCGGAACCGCCACGCAGCGACGTCAGCAACAGCGAGATCTTCGGCTTGCACCTGGCGGTCGCCGAGGGGACCCTGGTCGCGACCGGCATGTCCGTGGCAGAGGTCTCTGCGCTGGCGGCGGAGCGGGAGCTTCCCGGCATCGCGGACGCGTCGGGAATGACATCCTCGGTCGCCTGGGTCATCTACGGTGCGGACTGGGGCCCCTGGGAGGCGGCTTCCACGGAGGGCGATGATCCGTTCCCGTTCGCCGGGCCGGTGCTCGATACGTACGACTACGCGGGCGCGGATGCCGCCGTCCGCGTGGAGGCCACCGCTGGCAGGATCACGCCCGGCAGCGGGGGGGCCTCCATTTCCAACACCCTCACCTGGACGGCGGCGGCGAAACCGTTCGGCTATCTGGACGGGGATCTCCCTCCCACGGTTCTCGGGCTAGTCCTGCCCGCGTATCGCGAGGTGCGCCTGATTCCCGTGGACGCCTCTTCCGCCCCGGCGGCGGGCGGATTCAACCTGGCCTGGCGGAAGCACATTGAGCATCATCTGCCGGATTACATGGACGATGGCCCTTCCGGCACGTCGGCGTCCTGCTGGTACTGCCTCCAGCTCCGGCAATGGGAAAACCAGGCCTTCCGCCAGTCCGGAGTGGAATGGCTCCGCCTGTATTCCAACCGATGCCGCCCCGTCGGGGGCGGGGGCGGGGGCGGCAGCAGGGGAGGAGGTCGTCGCCGTGGGCACTGAGCACCGGAAACCGCGTGGCGGGCAGGCGATGATCGAGCTGACCATCGGCATGGTCAGCCTGATCGTGCTGACGGCCATCATCGTGCAATTGGCGTTCTTTGTCCGCGCCGGTCACGAAACCGCGGTTCGTGCCCGCGAGCAGGCCGGTTCGCTGGCTTTACAGGACGTCCCGGTTTCCGCCGCCGCCCGTTATATCGGCGCCACCGGCCCGGGCGAGGATGGCAGCCCCTATACCCGAGATGATGAGTATTCCGCCGCCGATCCGTCCTCCCTGTATAGCGACATCCTCGATCCGTTGGCGGCGGACCCGTCCGATTGGAATACGCTGGACGAGATACCCGGCAACGATCTTACGCGGCTGCATCGCCGCGAGAGCCCGATCGGGGTTTTCGGGTTGCTGCGCGGTGAGGATAGCGCGACGGTGCCGCTGCTACCGGCGGTCTCCAGTCTGCTTTACCGCGCCGACAGCATCCTCATCGAGGAAACCGTGTGGATGCCCTGGACAAAGGGGGTCTATTGAAAACCGCTCTCAGCCGCCTGCTGTTGTTCATGACGCTGACGGCTGCCGTTTCGGCGTCGGCCCATATTTTCTCCCGCCGGCCGGGGGGTGCCGGCATCCCGGGGCTGCTGCAGGATCTCGGCGGTCAGCAGGTATACAAAGCCCCTGTTCGCATCAACGGAGCGCCGGCCTTGCTGGAGGTGACCGGATTCGACGATCCGCAGAATCGTCGCGCGGCGCAGATCGGTGCCGCGCTGCAGCTCGCCCTGCCGGGTCCCGGATCCGACTCGCTGCACATGATCGAGGGGGCTGGCACCGTGACCCGCCTCCTGCTGCTTCGTCCTGGCGGCGGGGATATGACCCTCGCGGTGACGATCGAGCAGACCGCGGCGGCGTTCCGTCAGGGCCGCGATGCCGCCGCGCTTCGGTCTACCGATTCACCGCTGCCGCTGTATCCCGGCGCGACGCTTGGGCTGCATGCCGAAAACGAGGACACCGGACTGCGGTTCGTCACGCAGATGGCGATGGCCGATGCGACCCAGGTGGCTGCTTTTTACCAGTCTTCTCTCCTGGCGGCCGGCTGGCGGCCGGCATTCCCGGGGGCGGATTCGCGCGCCGGCCTTTTCTTCCTGCGTGAAAATGCGCTTTGCATGGTGTTGGTCTCGCCGGCACGCACCGCCGCTTCCACACACATCACGCTGCTGCATAAACCACTGAGGAGCCCCTCTCCGTGATGCCGGAGGGGTGGGTGCCGGTTTGATCCCGATGAGCCAGCGCATCGTGCCGTGCTTGTTTTCCGGTTCTGGATATGCGAGGGTTACCGGCAGCTGCTGCATTCTCCGGTCCGGAGGTGGACAGAAAGGAAACACGCGCGATGAAAGAGAAAATCACACTGGCGGTCTCCCTGCTCATGGGGTTTGCCGCCCTGTTCCTGACGACCCGCTACATCCGGCAGAAAGAGAACGAGCTTAACAAACGCATGGAGGAAATCTACGCCGGTGCCCGCAAGGTGCAGGTCGTCGTGGCGGCCGGCACCATTCCCGCCGGGACCGTGCTGACGCAGAAGGACCTGGCGCTGGATAGTGTTTTCGAGTCCGCTGCCGGCAGTCATGCGGTCCTGCGCGATGATGCCAATACCGTTCTCGGCAAGAAGACCGTGTTTCCGCTCCGGCGTGGCGAGGTGGTGTCCTGGTCGTTCATCGAGGGGGGGGCGCCCGCCGTGGGTGGCCTTTCCTCGCAGATCACGCCAGGGCTGCGGGCGGTTTCGCTTCCGATCGGCGGGGCGCAGGCGGTCAGCGGCATGGTGCGCCCGAGCGACCGCATTGACGTGCTGGGCACCTTTGCCTTTCCCTCCAAAACGCGCCCGGATATCATGGAGAATGTCACGCTGACCCTCTTGCAGGATGTCACCGTCCTGGCCACCGGGCAAACCACGACCCGCCAGCTTGCAGCCGAGCGGGGACAGCGCGCCGGCGGGGCGTCTTCCGGCTACTCCACGGTCACGCTCGAGGTTTCCGCCGAGGAGGCCGAGCTACTCGTCTTTGCCCAGCAGATGCGTGGCAGCCTGACCCTCGCCCTGCGCAATCCCGGCGACGTCACCTGGAAGCGTGATTTGCCTTCCGTCAATTTCGACCATATCCAGACCGCCCTGCCCGATATCAACCTTCAACGGCAGCGTGATATCCGCCACAAGACGAATCTCTGAGGTGGGGAGCAAGAATGAAAAAGTCCTCGAAACTGGAAATCCGGCGACCGGACCGGGATCCTTCCTCATTTGAGATTGATCCGGGGATCTACACCATCGGCCGCGATCCGGACTGCGCCATCCAGCTCAACAGTCCGGAGGTTGAAAGTCGCCACGCGATTCTGACCCTGCGCGAGGAGGGCGCCTGGATCGAGGATCTCGGCAGCGGCACGCTCTTGTCGGGAGAGCCGGTCCGGGGCCGTGCGAGCGTTGGCAGCGGCATGCCGATCCGGATCTCGCACTTCACCCTTCTGCTGACGCTTGCGCATTCCGGGATGGATGCACCCGCCACCGCGCCGCACCCGGTGTCCGCTCCCGCGCCCGTCGCCGCGCCACCCCCCCTGGCCGCCGCTGCCCCTGCGACGTTCCCCGCCGCCCTGCCGCCACCGGAAACACCGTCTCCGCTGAGCGATCTCAAGCGCTCGATCAAGCAGCAGATCCACCATGAGCTGGTCGAGCGGCTTGACATCAAGCGCCTGACCGCCTCCCATATGCAGCGCGATCAGCTCAGTGTGAAGGTCCGCACCACGCTGAAAAGCATTGTGGACGATATCCGCGGGCGGCTGCCGCCCGGCGTCACCCCCGAGCTGCTGATGAAGGAGATCTATGACGAGGCTCTCGGCCTCGGCCCGCTCGAGGACCTGTTGGCCGATGACAGCATCAGTGAAATCATGGTCAACGGCCCGGAGCAAATCTATGTCGAGAGCGGGGGGCAGCTCCGGCGCACGGCGCTCTCCTTCATGGATGACAGTTCCGTGCTTGCCATTATCGAGCGGATTGTCTCCCCGATCGGCCGGCGCATCGATGAAAGCCAGCCCTATGTGGATGCGCGCCTGCCCGACGGGTCCCGCGTGAATGCGATCATTCATCCGCTTTCGCTGACGGGTCCCTGTCTGACCATCCGGAAGTTCTCCCGAATCCCGTTTACCGACCGCGACCTGATCCGGTTCGGCACGCTCTCGCCGGCAATGGCGGATTTCCTGAAGCTTTGCGTCCGGCTCCGCAAGAACATCATCGTGTCCGGCGGGACCGGTTCCGGCAAAACCACATTCCTGAACACGCTCAGCGGCTATCTTCCCGACACCGACCGCATCGTGACCATCGAGGATGCCGCCGAGCTGCGGCTGACGCAGGATCACGTCATCCGTCTTGAGGCGCGCCCGCCGAATATCGAGGGCCGCGGTGCGATCACGATCCGTGACCTGGTCCGCAACGCCCTGCGCATGCGGCCGGACCGCATTGTCGTCGGCGAATGCCGCGGCAGTGAATCGCTCGACATGCTCCAGGCCATGAATACCGGCCACGACGGTTCGCTGACCACGGTGCATGCCAATACCCCGCGTGACGTGATCTCCCGGCTGGAGACAATGGTCCTGATGAGCGGAATGGATCTGCCGGCCCGTGCCATCCGCGAGCAAATCGCCGCGGCCGTGGACCTGATCGTGCATGAGGCCCGCCTCAGCGACGGTTCCCGGCGCATCACCCGGATCACCGAGGTGCTCGGCCTGGAGGGGAACCAGATCGTCATGCAGGATATCTTCGAGTTCAAGCAGACGAGCCTGGATCCGGAGGGGCGCGTGCAGGGGTACTTCACGGCGACCGGTGCGGTGCCGACCTTCCTCGAGAACCTGACCGCCCGCGGTTTCTCGATAGACCACGCGATCTTCAAACCGACTCCGCCGGGAGAGGAGGGCCGCGCATGATACCGGCCGCCCTGCTGCTGATCACCCTGAGTGTTGCCGGACTGTCCTACGTCATGCTCCGCGCGCTGCAGGCTGGCGCGACGGCGTATTCCGGCGCGTACGCGCAGGAAACCGCCAGCGCGTTCGAGGATCTTTTCCTGTTCATCCCCCCGCGCCGTGTTGCCGAACTCGGCTGGGGTCTTTCCGCGGCTGTGTTCGCGGGCGTGTTCCTGCTGGCGGGGGGCCTCCAGTCGCTCGACAAGGCCGTCCAGGCCGGTGGCGCGGGCCTGTTCTTCGCGTTGCCGATGCTGCGGTTCCCGCGCCTGCTGCTGACGATCCTGAAGGCCCGCCGCCTCAAGAAGTTCAACGTTCAGCTCGTGGACGCGCTGACGGGCATGAGCAACTCGCTCAAGGCCGGATTCAGTATCATGCAGAGTTTCGAAACCATCGCCCGTGACGGTGAGAATCCCATTGCCCAGGAATTTGGCGCGCTCCTGCAGCAGACCCGCGTCGGCGTCAGTTTCTCGGAGGCGCTGACCCATCTGCAGGAGCGTGTCGGCAGTGCCGACCTGACGCTGGTGTGCCTGGCGGTGGAAACCGCCCGCCAGACCGGCGGCAACCTGACGGGGATCTTCGAGCAGATCGCCGCCACCATCCGGGAGCGCTTCCGGATCGAGAACCGGATCCAGACGCTCACCGCGCAGGGCAAGCTGCAAGGCATCGTGGTGGGAATCATGCCGCTGATCATCGCGGCCGCCCTGCTGGTGGTGGACCCCGGCATGATGATCCCGTTCCTGCAATCCGGTGCCGGAATGGCGATTGTCGCGATCGTTGCCGTCCTGCTCCTTTGCGGAGGGATCATCATCCGCAAGATCGTGAGGATCGACGTATGAACCCGATCGCGCTCGATGGATGGATGGCCCGGACGATTGTCCTGCTCTGGATGCTCGCCGCCGCCGGTATCGGGGCCTACTGCACGAGTGTCGCCCGCCGCATCACCTATGTCACGCTGGCCGACGGGCGGCGGCGTGAACGGCGCCTGCCGCTCCTTTTCCGGCTGCTGCTCCCGCTGACGCCGAATCTCGCCCCGGTTTTCCGCCGGGGAGCGTTCGCCGCCCGCCGCAAGACTATCACGCGGCAGATTGTCGCCGCCGGTTACGAGGAGCTTGTTTCCGCCGAGGAGTTCCTGGGTCTGCACGCGCTGCTGCCGCTGCTGGTCGGTCCCTTCTGGATCGTGATGATCCGCCTGGCGTCATCGGCGGGCACGGCCCCGCTGCTGCAGAAGCTCCAGCCCTCGCTCGTGGTCATCGGGATCCTCTGGCTCGTGCTTTATCCCGGGATGTGGCTGCGCGGCGCGGTCCAGGCGCGTCACCGCGAGATCCAGCGGGCACTGCCCTTTGTGCTCGACCTGCTCACGCTTTCGGTCGAAGCCGGGATGGATTTCATGTCCTCGCTGCAGCGCAATATCGAGCGCCGGGCGCTGGATGCGCTGGGCGAGGAGCTCATCCGCGTCGTGCGCGAGATCCAGGTCGGGAAAACCCGGCGGGTTGCGCTGCGCGACATGGGCGAGCGCGTCAACCTTCCCGATCTGCGCTCGGTCGTCACGGCGCTCGTGCAGGCGGACGAGCTGGGCGTGAGTATCGGCTCCATCCTGCATATCCAGGCCGACCAGATGCGCCAGCGGCGGTTCGAGCGGGCCGAGCGGCTGGCCAACGAGGCCCCGGTCAAGATGCTCTTCCCGCTCATGGTCTTCATTTTCCCGTCGGTCTTCCTGGTGCTCCTCGGCCCGGTGATCGGGCGCATGATCCAGCAGGGGTTCTAGCGG
>CAZGBW010000148.1:0-6827 GCA_964523995.1 uncultured Victivallales bacterium
CCCCGGCGCTCACCACCGTGGCACCGCCGCCATGCGTAGGCGCGAAATTGATCCAACCCGTGTTCTCCGACCAGGCGAACCGCTGCCCGGTAGCGATGTTGGCCTGGCCGCGATCGAACGTGTCATCTATGGTCATCGTGAAACCTTGTGCACCGCTTGGGATGGCATTCTGGACCCCCGAAAGCGCCAGGCTGACCGTTTCGTCTGCTTCGGCGAGTTGGTCATTGACGATCTGCAGTTCAAAAGAAGCTGACACTTGGCCAACCGCGATCACGGGATTACCCGTCAGCGTATAGTCGCCGTTCAGGGTGGCGGTTCCTGTCTTTAGAATCGTGAACAAAACCTCTGTCTGGCATGGCTTGTCCAGCATGATCGTGACCACTTTGCTCGGGGTTTCCTCCGTTTGGGTAGTGCTGCCGGTCGTGACGCTGATGGTGGGCGGTATGTCGAACTCATCGTTGATCACGATCGTGGTCTGTGCCTGGCCTCCGATGATCGCATTGACGGCGTTTGTCAGCTTGAGTTCTAACGTTTCATCCGGGGTTTCAAAGGCCGTATCATTGACGATCGTGATCGTCACCGTGGCATTCGTCTGCCCCGGCGCAAAGCTCAGCGTGGCCGGGAAGATGTTGATGTAGTCCGATCCCGCGATTGCCGTGCCCCCCGCCACGACCAACTGCACCGAGCAGGCGTTTGCCGCCGCGAAGTTGAGGACGCCGGTAACGGTGACGGACCCCGCCTCCTCCGCTTTCCCGTTCCCGCTCGCGCTGAGCGAGACCGTCGGCGCCAGCGGGGAGTAGCGGTTCATGATGACGTCATCGAGGTAGCCGTAGGACGTGGTGCCGATGCTCCAGAGGTTCAGGGCTGCGTAGGTGGCGTCATTGTTGCTGTAGAAGGAAAGGTTCGTGCCGATCCGGGTGGCATTGTGGTAAAGGTCCCATTTCTTGGCCGTGTAATCGGCAAAGACCGTGAACGTGCTGTATACGTTGGAATAGACCGATGGCGTGCCCAGCGGCACCACGCTTTGGCCGTCGAAGGCATTCACGACGTTCCCGGTGCTCACGTAGAATGCGAAACCGGCGTCGAACGGCAGGTTCGGCGTGGCCCGGTATTGCACGGGCTGCACATGGATCTGGTACCACCCGGCGGTCGCACTGCTGTCACCTCGCTGACGGACATGCACGTCGGTCATCGCCAGCGCGTGGGCACCCCCCGCGACTGGCGCATTGGTCACAAATGCCAGGTAGTTCGCCGAGGCTGGGGCGGTGGAATTCAGAGCCGTCCACGTGTTGACACCATGCATGCCGGCACCGATGGGATAGCTATCGAACCCGTCCGCGAACGGCAGCAGCCCCGTAGACCCACCGGTACCGCCGTTGCCGCCCACGACCAAGGTACCGGCCAGCGTGGTGACCGCCCAGTTGTCGAAGCCGAAGGTCTGAGTGCCCCCGACTCCGACATCGCCTTCGATGCGAATATACACCGCTGCCACGGCCGACAGAACCGCCCCGAAATGCCCGTTCCCGGCGACATGGGTCCATGCGTTGGATTGGAGCGACAAGCCGACATGCGCCCAGGAACCGACCTGACCTGGCTCATAGCTGAACGACTGCTCCAAAACGGCACCATTGTCTCCAACGATGCGGATGGCCGGGGTGGATGCTGGCGCGACCGAAAAAGCTATGAAGTCGAATTCAAGCCGCCCGGCAACGCCCTCGTAGCCGAAGCCGGAAAAGGAGTTCAGGGTGGCAGCACCCCAGTTGCCGATGTACGGACTGGAGTTGTTGAGGATATCGGGGTTCAGTGCCACGGGCGATGCCGCGTAGGCGAACTCGATCCGGATGTACCCGCCTGGGTTCCCACTGCTTGGTACACGAGAGACGTTGACGTGCGGAGTTGATCCGGATTGCGCACTACTGACCCACCCGTCCATATCGATGTCAAACGTCCGCTCGCTGTCAATCACAACCGAGCCATGTGCCGTTACCCCGACCAGGACGAGACACCAGATCCGCGTCGCGTTCGCAACTTGCTTCATCCACCCGACAGATCGTTTAACGCGCATCCACCACCTCCTGATAAGACCACTATTTCCGTGTCATTGGAAGTCAGGGTACTCCGATCCTTGCGCGTTTGCCTACTTGGACCTTGGGCTAAGTCCGGTGGGAGGGGGAGAACGGGGGTCGGCAGAGGCGTCGGGGCTAACCTGGGGGCGCGGGCGTCCCCGCCCGCCATCAGTGCCTACGCCGCTATCCACGACGATGCGGGCGGGACGCCCGAGCCCCCAGACTCTTGCTGGTGGGAGAAACTTTGCCTTGGGCTCAACGTTGGCCTCTACCGACACAAGGTCGGCAGGCGGCGGGTGCAACAAATCGCAGATGCACCCGCTCCCCGGTCAATATAAAAACCCGAACAGCCAGAGCGGAATGCGGCTCCCGGCACCGATCTCGATGTCGTCCAGGGCCAGGCAGGCGGATGGCGTACCGCGAATCTGACGGTCGGTCTTGGAACGCCCGCCGACCTCGATCAGGACACCGTCGCCAATCCGGAAATCACCCTTCTCGGCGGCATGAATCGAACCAGTCTCCGAGAGCATGCGACAGAAGAACGTTTCCCGCACATTGCCGATACTGGCCTGTCCGGCGGTGCATAGCGCGTAAACCTGATTAGGGTCGCCCAGATAAATCTTCTCCGGCTTCTCTATCGCGCGCAGACCGCCGGACGAGCGGCGCACCGTCATGATGAGACCGGCGTTTTCCAGGTGATTCAGATACGTCTTGAGCGTCCGGTCATCGGCAATATCCAGAAGCCGCCGCAGCCGGGCGAGATCTGGGGTGAAGGGCACGGAGGCGGCGATCACGGCAAGCAGCCGCTTGATCCGCGCGACGCTACCGCCGCTGAGATTGGGATGCAGGGCGGTCAGGTCGCTTTCGATGGCGGTATGTACATTCTGTTCGAGCGTCAGCCTGAACAGGTCTTCGTCCTGGTACTCGGCGAAGTATGGGTAGAAGCCGACGCGCAGGTAGTCGCGGAACATGCCAAGCGCCTTGACGTCCCTGCCGCGCAACTCGGCAACCAGGTCTGTCGCATGCCGCTCATGGTGCTTCAGCACGGATTGCAGGTCGAGCACGGGCAGTGTGGCATTCAGTTTCAGTTCCAGATACTCGCGGAAGGATAGCCCCGTGATCCGGTGCACGATCGCGCGGCGACTAAGGTCATGGCTGCCCTTGTGGATCTGCAGCATCGAGCTGCCGGAAGCGACGATCCGCAGTTCAGGAAACGTGTCGCGGATGCTTTTCAGGCAGCGCGCCCAGTCGTTCTGCTTGTGAATCTCGTCCAGGCATAGCAGTTTTCCTCCCTGGCCGACAAAGTCCCGTGCAATCTCGTAGAGGGGTGTTTGCGCAACGACGAAGTGGTCCACCGGAATATAGAGACATTCCCTCGACGTGTCATAGCCAGGGAAGCATTCCGTAAGATGCTGCACGACGGCCGTTGTCTTTCCCACGCCGCGTTGACCGATCAGGATCGAGCAGGGCGCGGCAAATAGTTTCGACCCAGGAAACTGCCGCCGGTATGGACGGATCAGTATGCGGATCATGTGGCGGCTCAGTTCGAAAATCTCATCCAGCATGGCAATCCTCCGTTCGCTCGTGCGTCCATCATTCCCGCATGGCGATGCGAATGGAATGCATTACATATAATAGACATTATAAAATGGAATGCAATACTATTACAGGAAGTCTCTCAACGATCTTCTCAGGGCGCGAGGTCGAGCTTCCCGGCAATGCGGGCCAGTTCGATCGTGGAGGTGACGCCGAATTTGCGGAATACGTTCGCGCGGTGGTATTTGACGGTCTTCTCGGTGATGCCGATTTCCGCCCCGATCTGCTTGTTGAGCTTGCCGGTGAGCAGATGCGCGAAGACCTCGCGCTCGCGCGGTGTGAGAGCCGCATACCGGCAGCGCAGTGCCCGCCGCTCGGCATGTTGCGCCGCCTCGCCCGCGTCCTTTTCCACCGCCGCGCCCACGACCTTCAGCAGGGCATCGGCATCGAAGGGCTTGGGCAGGAAGTCCAGCGCGCCTGCCTTCATGGCGCGTACGCTCATCGGAATGTCCCCGTGCCCGGATATGAAGATGATCGGCAATGCATCCTCGCGGTGCGCGAGCTGCTCCTGTAGCGTCAACCCGTCGATCCCCGGCAATTGCACATCCAGGATCAGGCAGCCGGGCCCCTCGTGGCAGTGCCGTTCCAGAAAGGCATCGGCAGACGCGAAGACCTCGACCGCATACCCCGCGGTGCTGAGCAACCGGCTCACCCCCTTGCGGACGGAAGGGTCATCATCCACGAGAAACACGGTGCCTTTGGTTTTCATCGGTCAGACATCCCTTTCCTGCAAAGGAGCCATAGAACTGCATCGTTCCCGATCCACGACCGGCACGGTGAAGGTGAACACGGCACCTCCCTCGGGATGGTTCCTTACCCGCAGCGTGCCGCCGTAGGCCTCCACCAGCGACCGACTGATCGCCAGCCCCATGCCAAGGCCATGTTCCTTGTCGGTATGGAGCACCTCGAAGATCGTTTCCATCCGTTCCGGTTCCACCCCCGGCCCCGCGTCATGCACAGACACCCGGACGACGCCCGGTTCCACCGCCGCCTCAATCCACACCGCCCGCCGCTCCGGCGGCAGGCCCGCGACCGCATCGAAGGCGTTGAACACCAGATTCAGGAGAACCTGGAGCAGCGGTGTCTTCCCTGCCCGCACGGCGGGAAGCCCATCCGCCACGTCAAGGCAAAGGCCGGTCTGGTGCCGTTCGGCCTCGCCACGCAGCAGCTTTTCCGCTTCCCGGAGGATCTCTGCCATGCACAAGGTCTCCGCAGGAAGAGGCCGCCCTTCTAGCATGGAGCGCATCCCGTCAATGATCATGGCCGCGCGTTTGTCATCCGAGACAATGTCGTCCAGGATCTCCACGATTTCCTCCAGCGGCGGCGGATTCCCGGTTTGCATCATCCGCTGCGCGGCCTGGGCATTGCAAAGGATGGCCGTCAGCGGCTGGTTCAACTCGTGAGCCAGGGAGACCGAAACAAGCCCCAGCATGCGTACCCGGTCCAGGCGCGCCAGTTCCTCGCGCCGTCGCGCGGCCTCGGCCTGCTTCAGCGGCGTGATATCGCGGAAGACATGCACGCTGCCGCGCAGCGTGCCGTCCGGCTCGCGTAACGGGGTCACGGTAATCTGGAAATCCCCGCCGAGCAACGCCTCGCGCGACTCCCGCGTCATGCCGCCGCCATCCTGCATCGAGCGGTGCAGGCACCAGTCCGGTTTATAGGTAAGCCCGTGCAGGGTCTCGCAGCAGCGCTTGCCGACCAGATCACACGGATGGCAGCCCAGCCGCTCCGCCATCGCCCGGTTCACGCGCACGATCCGGCTGTCGGTTCCCACCAGGGCAACCAGGTCAGGAACGGCATCGAACGTAGCTTCCCACTCGCGCTTGGCCCGCTCGATGACAAGTTCCGTCTTGCGCCGCTCCGTGATGTCGATCCCCGTGCCGACCACGAATTCCACGGTCCCGTCCTCACCCATGATGGCGGCATTCGACCAGGCGATACGCCGCCGTTCCCCGGTCCGGGTCAGCCAGTCGTTCTCATGGGTGTTCGGGAAACAGCCGCCCCGCAGCGCGCTGAAGACGGAACGTACACCGGGAATCTCGTCCGGCGACAGGAACAGATCGAAGAACTCGCGTCCATGGACTTCCTCGAACGTATAGCCGGTGACCCGTTCACAGGCCTTGTTGAAGCCGGTAATGCGTCCGGCTGGATCCAGGACAACAATCAGCGCGCCAACCGTCTCGATGACGGTCTGGCAGAAATCGCGGCTCATGACGGCCGGAATTTCGGTCATGGTCTGACTCCAAGATAGGATGGTTTGCCGTGCCCTACGGTGAAATATTCTTCGACGGCGACAGCCTACCCGGTCATCCCCGGCCGATCAAGCCGGTTTTTCGGTTGGTTATTCGTTTGGGGCGCATTGCAGTTGCGTGGGTTCCTCTTGCATCATGCAGCACAGGAACAGGCTGACTTTGTTGCTAGTCGTATGCGGAGTAGTTTACGACAATGTTCACGAGGTGGTTTTTCGAGGTAGTTCACGACAATGTTCACGAGGTAGTTCCTGTGCCATCGCATTGGGCGTGAGGCCACTGCTATCCATAGGCATTCCTCGCAGTCATCTGTCCGATACGCTCGAGAAGCGGTTTAGCTGTCGCAATTTCCTCTTTTCGTGTGCAAATGACACAAGATCCTCCCTGCACCACTCAGCGATGCGCAGTCAGAGCACCCACTTCGTGAACTTTGTCGTAAACTATCCCGTCATAACTATTTCGTCAACTTTGTCGTGAACTACTTCGATCCAACGGCCCCCTGCCTGCGAGGTGCGGGTTACCCACGCATCTGCCATGCGCCCCCGGGATTTGCGCCGGGATTCGGGTGCAACGGCGATTCGGTGCACCGCGAATGCGGTGCCATCGTGTGCAAGGGTCCAGTTTCGGGAAAACTGGACCTACCGCAACGTACGTCCAGTTGTGCCAACTGGACGCTGGGGCACTGGGCTGCACACCGAATCACAGATGCGCCCCCGGGCGTGGCAACCAACTCTTGCGCTTTCGGTTTGAAAAGACTACTATTACGGCCATGAAATACATATGCATCAACTGCGGATATATTTATGACCCTGCCGTCGGCGATCCGGCGGGTGACATCCCCCCTGGAACCGCCTTTGACGATCTTCCTGATAACTGGACGTGCCCCATCTGTTACGTTTCGAAGGATCAATTCGAC
>CAZGBW010000149.1:0-6812 GCA_964523995.1 uncultured Victivallales bacterium
TCGTTTTTTGCCGGTGTGCAGGCGCTGGTGGCGGACCGGCTGCTGCTGGCCTATCACGACCGTTCGGACGGCGGGTTGCTGGTCACGCTGGCGGAGATGGGCTTCGGGGGGCGGCGCGGTGTGGAGGTGACGCTGGACAGCGTGGGTGCGGATGCGGTGTCGTCATTGTTCAGCGAGGAACTCGGTGCCGTGCTTCAGGTGGCGGATGCGAACGTCCAGAGGGTCCTGGCGATCCTGGCGACGCACGGGCTGGCGGCGGTTACCCACGATATCGGGCGGGTGACGGCCGACCGGCGGATGGTGGTCCTGTCCGGCGGGAAAACGGTTTACGATGCGCGACTGACCGACCTTAACCGGCTGTGGTCCTCGCTGACCAACCGGATGCAGGCGCTGCGTGACAACCCGGTCTGTGCGGAAGAGGAATTCGGGAACCTGCTGGATGAGGAGAATCCCGGTTTGCAATTCCGGCTGACGTATGATCCCGAGGAGGCCCCGCGCGTTTTCACGAGCCGTCCGTGCATGGCGATCCTGCGCGAGCAGGGCATCAACGGGCAGGTGGAAATGGCGGCGGCTTTTGACCGCGCCGGTTTTGAGTGCGTGGATATGCACATGACGGATCTGCTGTCCGGGCGTCTGAAGCTGGACGCTTTCAGCGGACTAGTCGCTTGCGGCGGCTTTTCCTATGGCGACGTGCTCGGTGCCGGGTCGGGCTGGGCAAAATCCATCCTGTTCAACGACCGGTTGCGGGACCAGTTCGCGCGGTTTTTTGCCCGCCCGGAGACTTTTACCCTGGGGGTCTGCAACGGGTGCCAGATGGTGTCGCAGTTGAAGGATATCATTCCCGGCGCGGGGCACTGGCCCTTGTTCACGCGCAACCGGTCCGAGCAGTTCGAGGCGCGCTATGTCACGGTCGAGGTGCTGCCCTCGCCCTCGGTCCTGCTGAAGGGGATGGAGGGCTCGCGGATCGGGATTGCCGTGGCGCACGGGGAGGGCTTTGCCGACTTCTCCAGAACCGGTTTTCCTGACGGTGTGGATGCTGCCGGACTGGCCTCGCTGCGCTATGTGGACGGGCGCGGGCAGGCGACGGAACGCTATCCGTACAATCCGAACGGGTCCGCTGGCGGCCTTACGGGACTGACAACGGAAGACGGGCGGGTCATGGTCATGATGCCGCATCCCGAGCGCGGCTTCCGCTCCGTCCAGTTGTCCTACCGTCCTGCGGGCTACTGCGAGGGGGAGTCCGGTCCGTGGTTGCGCCTGTTCCAGAATGCCCGCGCGTTTGTGCGATAATCCCTGCCGAGGTCCCTATGGATTTGCTGATTGTCGAGGATGACCGGAAGGTCCGCGAAGCGCTTCAGCAGGGGCTTCGTGAGAACGGGTATGACACCGTGGCTGTGGGTAGTGCGGAAGAGGCGATCCGCAGGCTGGAGGGGGATCGACCGAAGCTGGCAGTGCTCGACATCGGGTTGCCCGGGCAGGATGGCTATGCCGTCCTGAGGGAATTGCGCCAGCGGTACGGAGGCGTCCGTGTGATTATCCTGACGGCGAGGGACGGCGTCGGGGACCGCGTGGCAGGACTGGATGCGGGGGCGGATGATTACCTGGTCAAGCCGTTCGCGTTTCCTGAACTTCTGGCCCGGATCCGGGCGCAGTTGCGGACGCGCGATACCGCGGCGTCCATCCGTGTCGCGGATCTGGATATTGATCCGGTTGCCCGGCAGGCACGACGCGGCGGTGCAGTCCTGGACCTCACCCCGCTCGAATTTGACCTGCTGCGCTGTCTCGGGGAGAATGCCGGAAAGATTGTGACGCGCGAAATGCTCAGCGCGAACGTCTGGCGTGTGACGCAGCGGGCCACGCCGATGGATAGCATTATCCAGGTCCATGTCTCGCATTTGCGGGTGAAGGTGGATGCAGAAGGTGCTGCGCCGCTGATCCACACCATCCGCGGCATGGGATACATTCTCGAGGATCGCTCATGAAAGTGTCACTGCGTATTCGTTTCTTCCTCTGGCTGCTGCTTCTGCTTGTCATTTTCATGCTTGTGCAGACCGTGGTGTATACCGGCGTTGAAATCGCGACTCTCGCCAAGCATCCCGATTTCAGTGTCCGGGAACAGTTGGAGGAAGTCGTGATGGGTGTCGGCATGAACATCCTGCTGCTTCCACTGCTTGCCGTCGTCGCGTGGTGGATCTCCAGTCGGATGATTAAACCCATCCGAACCCTGGCGTCCACAGCCAAACGGATCGGCGACGGGCAGCTTGATCACCGGGTCGATGCGCAGGCGATGCCGGACGACGAGATGCGGACCCTGGCCGGGGTGATGAATCTTGCCTTTGATCGCTACCAGCGCGTCATGCGCGATCTTGACCGCTTCACGGGCGATGCCTCCCACCAGTTGCGTACGCCCCTGGCCTCGATCCGGATGACGGCCGAGGTGGCCCTTTCCCGCAAGGAGGATAGCGGTTCCAGTCGCGACGTGCTTGGAAGCATTCTTGAGGATGTCGCCAAGCTTTCCCATCTGGTAGACCAGCTTCTCGCCATGGCCCGGCTGGGGGCAGACGGGGTGAGAACCTCGTTCACGGAAGTGGATGCCGGGCAGCTTTTACGTTCGGCCGTTGATTTCTACCGGCCGACCTGCAAATTGCTAGGTCTTACTCTGGATGCGGAGGATGGCGCGGACTGTGCGGTCTGTGGAAACCAGGACCTGCTGATGGAGGCGCTCCGGAACCTCATTGACAACGCGATGCGGTTTGCCGGTGACAAGGGGCGTATCCGGCTGACGGTCGTGAAGAACGACAGCGTGGTGGAAATATCGGTCATGGATACGGGGCCGGGGATTGCAGAGGAGCATGCGGAGGCGATCTTCGAACGGTTCTATCGGGTGCCATCCTCTTCGTCCGCGGGTAGCGGGTTGGGTCTAGCCCTGGTCCGTGAAATCCTCCGCATCCATGGAGGAAGCATCCGCCTGGCCTCGAGACCGGGGTGGGGGGCTGTGTTCGTCATCTCCCTGCCTGCCTGCTGAAGCGCCAGTACCCACCGGTGCCGCTCCTGCCGCCATCCGGCGATCCTAAAGAAATCTTCAGCGTAATTGCGTTGAGACACGAACCGCTGTCGTGGGATGCTCTCTGCATTGAAAGGAGCATCCGGCATGATAACTGATCATTCAACTCGCGAGTCCGTCGCAGGCACGACGCGGGGAACCCCCCGCATTGGACGGGTTGTCCGCAAGGCCTTTTCCGAGCATAAGGCCTGCATGCGGGAAGTGCAGGTCTTGTCCCGGCGTTACCTGTATACGCCGGAGGGGACCCCCGCCGCCTATGTCGTGACACCGGATGCCATTCCCAGGAGTTTCTCCAGGCTCGGGAAGAATCTATTCTCGACACTGTTTGTATCCGTCTATCATCTGCTGGAAATACCGGTGGAGCGGCGCCTGCTTTACGGGAAGCTGAATCATCTGTTCCGGATCTGGGTGACTTCGGCTGACAATCTTTTGGATGCGGAAGACAAGGTGGTCATCCCGTTGCGCATGCAGGGCCGGTCAAGGACGATGCGCCAGGTGGTGACGCTGATGGCGGCGGATCGCGTGCTCAATGACATTCTGCGTGACGCCGTGTCCCGCGGCATCATCTCTGCACCCGATGCCGATGCGATCGCCGAGCAATCCCTGCGCTGCCTGCTGCCCAGCGCTGCGCAGGAAGCGAGCGAGGAAGGCGGTATCTCGGGGCCGCGGCCCTCGCCGGATTATGTGCTCAGGACGGTTCATCGCTACAAGACCGGAATCCTTTTCCATGTGCCGTTCCTGGGTCCGGATCTGATCGAGAAGGGGATTGACCGGACCTTGCTCGGCGAATTGCAGGATGCACTGATGAATTTCGGGCTTGGTTGCCAGCTTCTCGACGATATCCGTGACTTGGCACGCGATCTCACCGAAAAACGGCATAACTACGTGCTCTCGCTACTGGCTCACCAGCATCCGGATGTCTTGACCCGCTTGACCGCTGCCGTTAAATCCGTGGATGAGCGTCTTTACCTCACCGTTCCCGGTCCCTGTGCGGAGACGGCGCGGCAGGCCCTGTCCATGATGACGGAATCGCTGTCTGTCCTGGGGCGCTGCGGACTCGGATTTCCACGGCGCGCCGCCGCCCGCATGGCGGAATCCATGCTGACCGTCCTGGATCTTGGAGACCTTGATTATGCAACGTGAATCATCCGGAAATCGCCATGCCCGAGCAGCAACCCCCGTTGGGAATCCGGCGGACAGGACCTCGGGTCGTACGCTGGATCACGCAGCGCCTGTCTATGATCTCCTGGCCCCGCTGATGACGCTGGGTGTTGAAACCCGCTGCAGCCGGGATGTTCTTGAGGAACTTCGCCTGACCGGAGGAGAGAAGGTCCTCGACGTGGGTTGCGGGACCGGGAAGCTGACGCGGGAAATCGCGCACCGTCTCGACCCGCAGGCCGGATCGCTGGTGATCGGTCTCGACGCGGCCATGAAGATGCTTGAGGTCGCCCGCCGGAAGGCTGGTAACGTGCCGAATCTGCGTTTTGAAGCGGCGATCGCCGAGGAGCTTCCTTATGCGGATAGATCCTTTGACCGGTTTGTGTCCACGTTCTTCTTCCACCATGTCAATGCCGGTCTCAAACGGAAGACGCTTAAGGAACTGTGGCGCGTACTGCGTCCCGGCGGGATCGGGGTGATTGTGGATGTGGACGTTCCGTACAACCTGTTCGGCGCGCTCTGCGCCTGGAGCGGGTATGTGCTGTTTCATCAGGACGAAATCCGCGAGAACATCCGAGGCGAGCTTCGCCACGCGTTTGACGAGAGCCCCTTCGCCTGGCAGGCACTCCGCCGCCGTGCCGGATACATCACCACGTTTGTGTTGACAAAACCAGAGACGGGACGCGGGAATCCGCCGTCCCGGAAAAAGAAGGAGAGAAAATGAGAGAGATGGGAATACGGATGAGAAGTGTTTGCGCGATGGCGGTCGGAACCCTCGCATTGGCTGTTACCGCATCGGCGCAAGGCCAGGCGGAGGATCCCGCGGTCCGGATGGAGCAGAAGGTCCGCAGCTACTTTGAGACCCGGTTCGCGGATCTCAAGGCGGTGGCGGATCAGCAGCCGGACGTGGATACCTTTCGCAAGGCGATGAAACCCCTGGTTGACAAGACGGAGGGTGTTTTCGGTGGAACGCTGATTGATCCCGATTTCGTGATTCAGGAAGTCTACTACAAGCGCGATTTCCTGGCCCGTGGCTATGATCTGAAAAAGGTGGACCAGCTCGTGGAGTATGCCAAGCAGATGAAGAAAAGCCCGGCACCGCAACTCAGCGAACCGGGACATGGGAACATGGTCCAGCCCCGGTTGGTGGCCATGCGTTATCCGATCATCAAGGATGGCGTCCTGACCGGCATCGTCTCGGTGATGATCCGTACCGAGGCGTTCCTGAAGGAGGTCGGTCTGGATAAGGTGAAGGCCTATGAGATCATCTGCCAGGGCAAGTCGGCGGAATCGGAGGGGACGCTGTCCGCGAAACCTCACAAAGTGACGTTGGATCTGCCGTCCAACCGGTGGGAAATCCTGTTTGACGAGGGAGAGTAACATGCATGTGATGGTCGCGGGAGCAGGGATACTGGGACGCGAGCTGATTCATGTGCTGCTTGAAAATGAACATGAGGTGACGGCAATCGCCCTGAATGAGCGGGAGTTCAGCGGTCTTAGCCATCCGCGCCTGCGCTGCAAGGCGGTGAATGTGACCCGTCCGGAGACGCTGCGTGGTGTGACGGACGGGGTGCATACGATTATCTCGTGCATCGGGATCACCCGTGTCAGCGCGAAGTTGACCCATATGGACGTGGACTATGAAGGCAATCGGAATCTGCTTGAGGAGGCGGAGCGCTCCGGTGTGAAAATGTTTGCCATCGTCTCGCCGGAAGGGGTCGAGCTTGGCCGGAAGGCCGCACCGCTGCTGGAGGCCCGGCATCTGTTTGAGAAGCGGTTGAGGGAGAGCCGTCTGAAATGGTTGATATTTCATTCCGGCGGATTTTTCACGGATCTGGCGGAAGTCGCCAGGATGGCGCGCAAGTCGCCCATGTTCGTGATCGGCGACGGGCGTAACCGGTTTACGCCGATCGCCGTATCGGACCTGGCTGAAATTGTTGCCCGTGAGATCGAGACAACCGAAAGCCGGAAAGTCCATGTCGGAGGTCCGGAGACGCTCAGTTGGAATGAGATCATGCAGCGTTGTTTCGAGCATTGGCAAAAGCCGGTCAGGATTTATCATATTCCGGCCTTTCTCTGCCGGTTGGCGCTGCCGCTGGTCAAGCCGTTTTCCGTGAAGCATTTCTCCATGGGTAAACTGCTGGTGTTCATGTACACGAATAACCTGCCGACCCCGGAGCTTGGGGCAACAACGCTTCGAGATTATTTCCGCGCAGTATTGCCTGTGCAGTGATGGGCTGTACAGCTTAGCGGGGCGGAAGAAACGAGCGTCCGCGAGGCATGGGCGGGACGTTGAAATAGGTGGCCAGTGACTGGGCGATATCAAAGAAGCCAATCCGGATTCCAAGGCTGGCAGGCGTGATGTTGCCGCCATAGACGAGCAAGGGAACGCATTCACGGGTATGGTCGGATCCGCCGAAGGTCGGATCGTTGCCGTGGTCGGCGGTGATAATCAGCAGATCATCCTTGCCGAGCAGGGGCAGAAGATCCCTGAAAAACAGGTCTGCGGACTCCAGGGCTTTCCCATAGCCATGAGGGTCGCGCCGATGCCCGAAACGCATGTCGAAATCAATCAGGTTGGCGAAGACGA
>CAZGBW010000150.1:0-6804 GCA_964523995.1 uncultured Victivallales bacterium
AGGGACGCAGGGCCACCATTGGTATATGACGCCCGGAGCGCGGGTGTTGCGGGTGAGCACCGGGCATGTGACAGTGACTAACGGTTTCAATCCGCGCCCCCGTGAAGGGGGCGACTCCGGACTCGTACCAGCGCGAGATCATCCGGCATACGTGCCATGAACCTGATGGGCTCGGGATGATTTCCAAGCACAAAGCCCCGACAGCGCAAAGCCATCGTGATTCCGCTAGCAGCCTGTGACGAACTGACCGGAAACATCCCGGTCATTCACGGCTCCATCCGGATAACAACCGGAAAAAACAACTGGATTTCCTAGCAATTAGGCGCAAGCTGGTCCGGATCCAATCACCCCATAACAACCACCACCCCATGAAAACAACAACCCCCAAGCAAGCGGCGGCCCCCATGAAATCGAAAAAGAACCTGACCCGCTTCGACTACGAGAAATCCGCGTTCGAAGGCTGGCGTCTCAGCCTGTGCAAGGCCGGCACCACATTCACCCGCTACTTCCCCGACAAGAAATTCGGCGGTGCCAAGCAATCCCTCGCCGCAGCCGAGAAAACCCTGGAGGAACTCAAGGCGCTCCTCGCGGGCGCGAAGCTTGTGGACGGCAAACTGGCCCCGGCCACGATCAAGAAGGCCGAGAAACTGATTGCCGACGCGGTTTGAGCGCGACCTCTCCCCGGCGTGAAGGCGTGCCTTCTGGGGAAATTCAATAGCTTATGGCCTGCGGCTCAAACCCCCGGAGATGATCGATTCGTCCGCCGGATTGTCCGCAAAATCATTCACCATCCGCAGTGCCAACGATTTCCTTGGCTCGGGAAAACGAACCAAGATTGAAGACGTTCGTGTAGCCCATGCCCTTCATTTTTTTGGCTGCAACTCCGCTGCGCATTCCACTCTGGCAATGCAACAATAACACTTTGTTCTTGTCTTTCACCTGACGCGGCAGGGCGGTGTCAATCTCATCCAGCGGGATGTTGATCGCAGTCGACAGATGCCCGGCGCTGAACTCGCCGGAGCTTCGCACGTCAATCACCAGAGCACCTTTATTCAGATAACCCAGCGCATCTTTGGTTGGTATCCGGCCGGCCATTTTGAACAGAAGCAAGATCGCGACCACCGCGACGATGATGAGAATTGCGGTCCATTTCATGGGTTAGAGGTTGTGGAGTGTTGGCGGGTCCGTATGGGCATCTTCAATGTGCATCTTCAATGGTGACGCATCGATTGTTCCCTCATACTCCGGGAGGAAGTTTTCCGGCCATCAGCGCCCGATGATTGAATCTCCTGCCGTCCGCCACGAACGTGCCGTCGCCGACCGCATGGAACGTGCGGCGCTTCCGGCCGGCGGGATCAATCCACGCCCGCACTCCCTGAAGGACGAACAGGTCGTGCTTCGCCACATGGTCGATGACGCGGCATTCGATGTTGGCGACGCACTCGGCGATGAGCGGCGCCTTGACCGCCGCGGCCTTCACCGGAGTCAGCCCGAACTTCCGGAATTTGTCGGTGTCGGACCCCGAGCAGGTTCCGATTCCCACCACCGTTTCCGACATGTCGGCGGAAGGTATGGCGATGACGCATTCCCTGGTTTTCAGGAGCGCCTGAAAGGAGTGGTTCCACGCGCCCGTCACGAACGCCAGTTTGGGCGTAAAGTCCATCACCAGCGTCCATGAGATCGTCATGATGTTCCTCCTGCGCCCCACCGCGGTCGTGACGAGCACGACGGGGCCGGGTTCAATCAGCATGAATGCTTTCCCGATAGGTAATTCTTTCATAACTGGCGTTGAGGATCGCCTCCGGGCAAATCAATTCCGCCTCAAGCTCATGAGGATGCGCAGCACATACCAGAAGAGCAGCGCCACACTCGCGAACAGCGACAGGGCCGCCGCGACATGCTGGCCGGGCTTGTAGCGGTGGATCAGGTTGCTGGTGTTGTAGAGGATCGCGCCCGAGGCGAACACGATCATCGCCGCGGAGAACCAGAGTCCCAGCGAGATCGGCAGGATGAACGAGACGACGATCAGGCCGAGGGCGACGAAACCGCCGATCTTGAGAATTCCGCCGAGGAAGCTGAAATCCTTCTTGGTCGTCAGCGCGACGGCGGAGATACCCAGAACCATGGCGGCCGTGATGAGACCCGCCTGGGTGAGGAGCGACAGGTCGCCGGTCATGCCAACGGCGAGCGCGATCATGGGCAGGAAAATGACCGCTTCCGCCACCGTGTAGAGCACGAGCCCGGCATACTGCATGGCCATGGACGTTCCGTTCGTGGCCCATCTTTCGGCCACCCACGATACCAGCATGAAGGCCCCCAGCACAATCAGCCACGAGAAGCGGCTGGTGCCGAGAAGGGCCAGCGCGGCTTCCCCGAACCCGAGGCCGAGGAACATGCCTTCGAGAATGGCGAAAAGCGCGATGGCCCCCGCGAGGTGTCCGTAGGTCTTGCGGATGAATTCAGCGCGAGCCGACTCCGGCGAATCGGCGACCATGTTGACGACATAAGGATTGGTGTAGGAGTTCATGGGGGTTGTTGGCGGGATGGATGCGGATGCAACCCGCATTGCCGCAGGATGGCATCTCTGCCGCAGGATGGCATCTCTGCCGCAGGATGGCATCTCTGCCGCCGGCAGGCAAGCGCGCCGTGGCCCGTCGACATGCCTCTACCGCGGCCGGATTGTCTCGCCAAGCCGCGTGGCGGTTGGTAGCTCTCCCGCGTGAAAAGAAACCGCAGGCAACCGCAACCCGAACCCCTGGAGGCCCTTGCCAGGCAGGCGAAGGACTACGCCCTGCACATGATGCGAACCACCGGCTCCGTTCCCCCGACCGTGATCGCCGACACCGACGAGGGATACGTCTTCTGCATGCCATCGGCGTTGGCGGACGAGGCCGACAAGGACCGCTACGCCGAGATGGCGAAGCTCATGGCGGTCGCCTACAGGGCGCGGGCTTTGGTGATGATCGTGGAGTCATGGGTGAGACTGCCCGATGCAACAGGACACCTCGACCCGGATGTCCGGCCCTCGCAGGCTGCCGACAGGAAGGAAATGGTAGCCCTCCTCCTTGAGGATCGTTCTGTTTCCGCTACCAGTCTGATACCTAAGAGGCCCATCGACATTGTAGGCAACATGAGGCCTCGCATTTTCCGTCGATTCAGAATACGGCCCCGAAGTGAAAAGTGGCGGGGATCGGCTGGCCGGCGTCGTCACAGGTGGCTTGCTGGGCTTTGAGGAATTCATTGTAACCGGTGACGGCGGCGCAGCGGCGGCTCGGTCGGATGATGCCCTTGGCCAAGGCCGCGGCCTCCGAACAGCGCGAGGTGGATGATGGTTTCCCGACTCGCAACGCGGCACCGTGTCCCCAGCGGAAGCGCAGGCGGTGGTCGCTGCCATCTCACATCCATCCCCGCTTTCCTTTACCCGTCCGCGCCATGGTGGTGCGCCAACAAATCAACCAACATGCCCCGCGAAACTCCCGAAACCCCCGAAACCCCGGGGAACCGTCGATACGGGGCGTGGATCGGCGACGGCGCTGGAGGCGGTTCGGGTTGTTTTACGCGCTGCCGCTGGCTGAAACCGGCGCGCGCCCGACCAGACTCAACGTCCGGATCAGCTTGTGGCATACTTCGGACATGAACCGGCTGCCTCCTACCTTCGAGCATTACTGCCAGGCCATGCTGCATCATTCGGAGGCCCACAGATACCGTCTGACGGATGCCGGTGGGTTCATCGCCAATCTGAATAGCTCCAGTCTCCACGGTGGAGACTGCACGTTACCCCTCAACGAAGGGCAGATCCGGCCCCTCCTGGCTGTGGTCCCCAAAGCAAACCAAGTGGAGTGCTGGCACAAAATCGTGGAAGCCCATGACGTTACCAACCTGACCGGCCCGATGGTAGAAAGGGAGGTGAATGCGTACGTCAGGAAGGAGGGGCTGGAGTCGACAAAGAAACCAAAGCCACCGAAGCCGGACGTTTGGGCGAAGGCGATCCGCGGGGTCGTCAGTCTTCAGGCCGTGATCCATAAGCTTCCGAATCCCGATCGATTCAACCCGCTGATTCAAGACATTCTGGTGCTGCTCAAGGGCGGGATGGCCGGGGACAAAGTGGTTGAGGTGCAGGCTGTTGCGGTCGAGCCGGAAACCACGATGGATGGAACCACCGCGCCGGAAATCCCGGACCAGGTGCCGGTCGCGGCCTCCAGTGAAACCACGACTCCCCCCGGGCGGAAGGCCAATGTCAGCAAGGTCGGGAAGCGGGCTGTGAAGGTGGCGGGCGTCGAGCCCCCGCCTTCTCTCCCTGCCGGCGAACAACAAACCATCTGAAGAATCCGGCCCCGGCGGCGCAGGTCGCCGGGGCTATCCCACAAACCAGAGACACCTTGAGTCATGAGTGTATTGAATGTGGATTCAGTGAAGAACGGCGGACAGCAAGCCGGGGGGCGGATCCAGCGGATCCCAAAGAGCAAACACGGCCCGCATCAAGTCATGGTCGGGCGCGACCCGATCCAAAAGCTGTTACCCGGATCCGGGAGTTCCGGGAGTTTGCGCGGGGGGTGTTCCCCCGATGCAGAAGCACAGGACAGCCCTCTGATCGGCCCGTTCCCGGTGGACGCATTGCCGCCGGTGGCGCGTGATCTTGTTTTGCAAACCGCGGCTGCCGGCCGGGTGTCGGTCGCGATGCCTGCCGCCGCCATACTCGGTGTCGGGGCGGCGGCTATCGGACGCGGACTGCTCGTCCAAAACGATGTTGGAACGCTCGCCGGCAATCTGTTCGTGGCCTTGGTCGCGGCCAGCGGCACGGGCAAGAAGATGGTTTTCGACCGCTGCATGACTCCGTTCACCTCCCTGCACCACGAACTGGTTGACAGTTGGCAGCGGGAAACCCGGACACGGCTCCATCTCCGGCTCAAGGCCAAGCGGCGTGCCCTGAAAGAAGCCGAGGACGGTCATCGGGACGCAGATGACACCCCGGAAGCAACGGCCGCGGAGCAACGGGCGGTCGACGCCGCCAACGATGTCGCGCAGATCGAACGTGAACTCCTCCGCCGTCCGACACTCCACCTCACCGACCCCAACCGTCTGGCACTTGCCCGGGCGATGCAGGGGCAGGAGGGCGAGGCTTGTGCCGTCATGAGTTCCGAAGCGGTCAGCGGCCTGGCCGGCCTTCTGGGTGCGGGCATGGGTAACGGTCAGGGCAGCGAAGGATTCATTTGCGCCTGCTATTCGGGCGATATGTACAGCGACGACCGGTTGTCGAGGGAAGCCATCACCCTGCGCAATCCATGCCTTACGCTCGTACCATTCATCCAGCCCGACGTCATGAGCGATCTGCTCACAAACCAGAAGCTGGTGGACCGCGGTCTGCTTGCGCGTTTCCTGATGGTCGGTGACGACAACGGTTCGGAAGCGCCGGACGGGGACGCGGAGACAGGCGATGTGGACGGGCCTTGGCGCGAACTGGTCAGGGCTCTGACGTTGGAATACCGGATGAACCGGGGCAGGCGGGAGCCATTTGCCATCAGGACTTCTCCCGAGGTACGGGATCTATTCCATGCCTACCGTGATCAGGTCGAGGAGGGCATTATGCCTGGAGGCAGGCTCAACGACATCGTGCCGTTCGTCAGGCGGTGGCCGGAACAAGCCGCCAGGATCTCGCTTGTTTTGCACGCCCTGCGCCATGGAGCCAAGGCGCACGCGCACCCGATGTCCCAGGCAACCGCGCGCAACGCAATCAGCATCGGCACGTGGTTCGCCGGGCATCAGGTCGAAATGCTGTGCGGGCACCGGATCTCACGGCACCGCGCAAGGGCTGACAGGTTGCGCCGGACCTTGCTCCAGCATCCCGGCCACACCGCGTCGCTCGGCAATCTGAGCAAGGCACACGGTTTCATGGAGAATGAAGTGCGTGCCTTGTGCGCCGACTTCCCGAGCCTGATCGTCATCGAGCGCAAACCTTCCGGCAACCGGGGAGGCCGTCCGACCGACTTGGTCAGGGTCGCCTGATGCTGATAACTGATGCTGACAGACGTCCCGCCGGTGAGCGGGGCCGCAGGCGGGAGGTTTCGGGGGTTTCGGGGGTTTTGGAACCCCCATGTGTGTTCTTCACCATGATCGTGGGACGGAATTCAGGGACGGGTTAATTCCTGAAATTCGGGAATTCCCATGAGGTCGATTCCCCGGGAGCGGGCGGCACGAGGGTATTAAACCGAATTTCCCGAATTACCGGTGACACGATTATTTCAGGCAAGGCCGGGTGCCGGGAATCAGGTGCGGGTTAATTCCCGAAATTCGGGAATTCCCGTGAGGTCGATTCCCCCGGCACGGGCGGTGCGGGGTATTAAACCGAATTTCCCGAATTACCGGTGACCCGATTATTTCAGGCTATGCCCGCCCGGCTCCTCGTCCCCTCCAGCCCCGGAATCCGGGTCTGCGTGCGATCAACGCGCATCGGCGCGCTGTCGCGGATCCCTAACAGCCCTCCCGCTCGTGGACGGTGCCGTGATCCGAATTCAGGATGGCGATCCATCGGACGGACCGCATGTGGATCTGCCAGAAACAGGGGGATCCGGGATTTTTGCGATTTCTGACATTTAAATGTTGACCGCTGCATGAGCGATGGCCTATGAGCGGGTAGATCGAATGAAAGCAGCCCCCCTCATGTTAGTCGCGGTCATGGCCATGGCCGCATCCGCGCACTCGCAGGAAGAGGACGCCACGACCCCCGGAGACTCCACCGTCGCTCCGGTCGCCCCAACCGCCACCGCCCGCATCATCGGGAATATTCCGGATGGCACTCCGCCTCCG
>CAZGBW010000151.1:0-6802 GCA_964523995.1 uncultured Victivallales bacterium
CGAGGATGCGCTGCATGCGACGCGCGCGGCGGTCGAGGAAGGCGTGGTTCCCGGCGGCGGCGTGGCGCTGTTGAACGCGCAGAAGTCGCTGGACGCGGTTGTTGCCGAAGGCGATGAGGCGGTGGGTGTGGATATCATCCGTCGCGCGCTGGAAGCCCCGCTGCGCAAGCTGGTCCAGAATGCGGGTGTCGAAGGTGCGCTGATCGTGGCGGAGATCAAGAAGAACAAGAACTCGGCCTACGGCTACAATGTGGCCACCGGCGAGTTCACCGACCTGATCAAGGCCGGCGTGCTTGACCCGGCCAAGGTGACCCGGACGGCGCTTCAGAACGCGGCGAGCATCGCCGGGCTGCTGCTGACGACCGAGTGCATGATCACCGATCTGCCCGAGGACAAGAAGGCGTCTGCCCCGTCTCACGACATGGGCGGCGGCATGGGCGGCGGCATGGGTGGCATGGGCGGGATGATGTAAGCCCATTATTAGGGTTGACTTGACGGGACGGGGCGCATACACTGCGCCCCGTTTCCTTTACATGTGGAGGCTTGCTTGAATATTGACCTGATTAATGCTGCAAAAGAACGCGTGCCGAGTATACCGGTGCTCATCAATATGATTTCCAAACGGGTGCGTCAGTTGAACAACGGCGAGCGTCCACTGGTGAAGCCGAAGGTCGGCGAGGAAAAGACCGATATCGCGCTGCGGGAGATCGCGGAAGGCAAGATGGGTTACGAGGCGGCAAAGGATGCCGTGCCGGATCCGATGTCGTTCTAGTGCAGCCATGTCGTCCGCTCCCGCCACTACTATCGCGACCAATCGCAAGGCGCATCATGACTACCAGATCCTGGAACACTGCGAGGCGGGGATCGAGCTGCGGGGTACGGAGGTAAAGTCGCTGCGCCTGGGGGAGGTCAGCCTGGTCGGGGCCTATGTCCAGATCGAGAATGGCGAGGCGATCCTCTCGGGAATGACGATCCAGCCGTATGCCTTCGGCAACCGGTTCAATCACGAGAGCGACCGGCCGAGGCGGTTGCTGCTGCACCGGCACGAGGTCCTGAAGCTCAAGGCGGATGTCGAGCAGGATGGACATACCCTGGTCCCGCTGCGGTTGTATTTCCGCAAGCGTGTCGTCAAGGTGGAGGTCGGCATCTGCCGGGGCAAGAAACTTGTGGACAAGCGCGAGACGCTGAAACGGAAAACCTCCGATCGCGAGGCCGCTCGGGCGATCCGGACGGCGGGGAAACGGTAGACGGGCGGTAACGGAGTTGGCGGTATGAAACAGTCGTCCTTGAAGTTCAGGTCCGTGATCCCGGAGGCGCGCCGGGTGGTGATCAAGATCGGCAGCCGGGTCCTCGTCCAGAAGACGGGCCGCCCGGACCGGCGGCGGATGAGCAGTCTGATCGCCGATATCGCGGCCATTCGCAAGGCAGGGCATGAGGTGGCCGTGATCACCTCCGGTGCCGTGGCCACCGGGATGGAGGCGCTGGGGATGAAGACGCGCCCGTCGCTGCTGCCGGAAGTCCAGATGGCGGCGGCCGTGGGGCAGACGCGGCTGATGTCGCGCTACGACGCGTTGTTCGCGGCAAAGGGGCTGAAAGTGGGGCAGGTGCTCCTGACGCATTCGGACTTCCAGCACAAGATCCGCCAGACCAACGCCCGGCGGACCATCGAGGCGCTGTTGCGTCACGGGGTGGTTCCGGTCATCAACGAGAACGACGTCGTGGCGGATGAGGAGCTGAAGGCCGATATGGCGCTTGGCGACAATGATTTCCTGGCCTCGCTGGTGGTCAAGCTGATCCGGGCCGATCTGCTGATCATCCTGACAAGCGTGGACGGGCTGCGGGAACCGGCGGGGAATGGCCGGACGCGGCGGGTGCGGTATCTGGACGCCATCACGCGCAAGACCTTTGCGCTGGTCGGCGCATCGGACTCGACGTTATCCAAGGGTGGAATGGGATCGAAGCTGCGGGCGGCGCAGGCCGCTTCCCTGGCGGGCTGCAGCGTGGTCATCGCCAACGGACTGGCCAGCGGGACGCTGAGGTCCGTGGTGGCCGGTGAGGATGTCGGAACCATGGTCGTGGCCTCGGCGCTCTGAGGCGGACGAAAGGCATGAAAAACAAATGATGGCGCTGCATGAAGAGATGATGGAGATCGGGCTCCGGGCACAGATCGCCTCCCGCGAACTGGTGCTCTGCAATACCCGCAAGAAGAATGTGATCCTCGAGGAGATGGCCGTGGCGCTGGACAGCCGGCGGCAGGATATCATCGCGGCCAACCGGCTTGATATCGAGGCGGGCAAGGCCGCCAGCCTGTCCCCGGCGATGCTGGACCGGCTGGCGCTGACGCCGGTGCGCATTGACGCCATGATCTCCGGGTTGCGCGAGGTTGCCGCCCTGAAGGATCCGGTGGGCAAGACGATCAGCCGCTGGATCCGTCCCAATGGTCTTGAGATCCTCAAGCAGCGGGTGCCGATCGGCGTGATCGGGATCCTCTACGAGTCGCGCCCGAATGTGACGGTGGACACGGCGGCGCTGTGCATCAAGACCTCCAACGCCGTGATCCTGCGCGGTGGCAAGGAGTCTGCCCATTCCAATGCGGTCCTGGCGGATATCCTGATCGAGGGTGGCCTGCGCAAGGGGATGCCTGCGCATGCGGTGCAACTGGTTCGCACGGCGGACCGGGAGGCGGTGCGGGAACTGGTGCAGCTTGAAGGCTACGTGGATCTGGTGATCCCCCGTGGCGGGGAAGCCCTCATCCGCGCGGTCACGGAGCATGCGCGGGTTCCGGTGATCAAGCATTACAAGGGCATCTGCCACACGTACGTGGATGAATCGGCCGATCTGGCCATGGCGGTGGCGATAGCCGAGAATGCCAAATGCCAGCGTCCCGGCGTCTGCAATGCGATGGAGACGCTGCTGGTGCACCGGGCGATCGCGCCGGTGTTCCTGCCGATGTTCGCGGAACGCGTCGTGCCGCGGGGGGTGATCCTGCGCGGGGATGCGGCGGCCCGGGCGATTGTCCCTTCCATGGAAGTGGCGACCGAGCAGGACTGGCTCGAGGAGTATCTGGATCTGAGGCTGGCGGTGCGGGTGGTGGATTCGGTCCGCGAGGCGGTGGAGCACATCAACACGTATGGATCCCGTCATTCGGACGCGATCGTGGCCGAAGCGGAGGCGGCGCAGAAGATCTTCACGCAGGAGGTGGATTCCGCGACGGTGTATGTGAATGCATCCACCCGGTTCACGGACGGCGGCGAGTTCGGCATGGGGGCGGAGATCGGCATCAGCACGGACAAGCTGCACGCCCGCGGTCCGATGGGGCTTGAGGAGTTGACCACCTACAAGTACGTGATCCAGGGCAAAGGCCAGATCCGCGGGTAGCGCGGATCCTTGTTCAGCGCAACGCCAGCGGCGGGCCGAGGATTTCCCGCAGGAGGATCGCCTCGCGGATGGTTTTCCGGTCGTGCAATACCCGTTTGATGTCCTGCACGGTGGCGCCATCCACGGAAGGCTTCTGCAGTTCATTGTCGAGGGTCACCTCCGGGGCCACCTCCGCTTCCATCGGTTTCGGCATCATGACCGGCGGGGAGACCTGTTGATGAACGGGTTTCGGCGGCAGATGCGCGGGTGGCTTGATGATCCGGGCCGGATGGCGGCTGGGTGCCTTCGATCCGGACGGCCGGGCAACGACCATGGGAGCTGGCCGGGGTGGTCGTGGTGGCGGCGGCGGTGGTGGCGGCGGTGGAGTGCTATTCTCCCCGGCGAGACTGCGCAGGAATTCCTGCAGCGCATCCTCGGGGGCGACAAACTCCCGGCCCGCGCCATCCGGTTCCCCGGTCCGCGCGGAAACGGAGTCCAAGGCCCGCCGCTGGCTCTGGCTATTCATACCAGGGCCAATGCCCTTGCCGATGCCTTTCCCCTGTGCCTGCGCGGCCGCTTTCCTGACCGCCTTGACAATCTGGGCGACTATCGAGATGACGATGATGACAACCCAGATCGCCTCGATATTTGCATGAACCGGCATATCAGCCTCTCCTAGAGGTCGCTTCTGGCTTCTTCGCCGGCAATGTTACGCCGCATGGCGGTGTCGGACTCGAGATTCTGGAGCCGGTAGAAGTCCATCGCACCCATGTTACCGCTACGCAGGGCTTCCGCCAGGGCACGTGGTACTTCGGCCCGCGCCTCGATCACCTTCGCGTTCATTTCCTGGACGAGGGCCCGCATTTCCTGCTCCTGGGCAACCGCCATGGCCTTGCGGCCTTCCGCCTCGGCCTGGCGCATCTTCTTGTCCGCCTCGGCACGTTCGGTCTCGAGTTTCGCGCCCACGTTGGCGACGTCACCCATGCCGGCCACGCTGATGTCGGCGATATCAATCGAGACGATCTCGAAGCCGGTCTGGGCGTCGAGGCCGCTGTTGAGAACCTTGCGGCTGATGGTGTCCGGGTTCTCCAGCACGTCCTTGTAGGTCAGCGAGGAGCCGATCGCGCTGACGATGCCCTGGCCGACGCGGGCGATGATCGTGTCCTCGCCGGCGCCGCCGACGAGCCGTTCGAGGTTGGCGCGCACGGTGACGCGGGCTTTCACCAGCAGGCGGATGCCGTCCTTCGCGACGGCGTCAAGGCCGAGCGGCGTCTTGTCGGCGTCGGGGCAGTCAATGACCTTGGGCTGGACGCTGGTGCGGACGGCGTCCTCGACATCGCGGCCGGCGAGGTCGATGGCGGCGGCGCGGGTGAAGCTCAGGGCGATATTCGCCTTGTCGGCGGCGATCAGGGCGCGCACGACGTTGAGAACATGGCCGCCGGCGAGATAGTGCGCCTCGAGCTCATCGGTGGAGATCACGAGGCCCGCCTTGATCACGCTGATGCGTGCATCCACGATAAGCGCGGGCGGGATGCGGCGGAGTTTCATGCCGACCAGCAGCCAGAGGGAGACCTTGGCCCCGGACATGAGCGCGCGGACCCAGACGCCGAGGAAGTGCATGAAGATACCGATCACGACGAGGGCCGCGATGCCGATGAGCATTACGAAAATCATGAGTGCGCCTTGCATGGGAGTTCTCCTTGTGCTGTGCCGGCAGGGCTGCCAGCGGGTTGTGTTATCAAAGACAAACTGGTGCTCGGGAGAGGACTCGAACCTCCAAGGGGAATTTCCCCATCAGCACCTCAAGCTGACGTGTCTGCCATTTCACCACCCGAGCATCAACAGAATCGCGGGCACGGTATAACACACGGTGCCGGAGTTCAAGATATTTCTACCCGCAACGCGCCGGCGGATGTTCTGCACTTGCAAAACAGGCGGTGCATGGCATAGAGTGCAGGGAATGAACGCTTATTATCGGATCCTGATGACCATTGTCGCCATTCTTGGCCTGGTGTTTCCGGCGGCCCTGCCTGCACGGGCGGCACCGGAGGGCCCGGACCGGCAGTTCGAAGCCATCTCCCGCCTGATCGAGAAGGCGGATCAGGCGCTTGACGCGGGAAATGCGGCGGAGGCCAAGCAGCTTTACGGGGCGACGATCGCGGCCTATCGTGATTTCGCCACCCGCTTCCCGGAACACCAGTCGGATCTGGTCCAGTTCCGCATGTCCTACTGCAGGAACCAGTTGATGGGCCTGCTGACCCCGGCCCCGGTGAAGAGCGCGGCGGTGGCGGCAACCGCGCTCCCGTCCGAGCTGGCGCAGCCGATCGGGCAGGCGGTTGGCTTCTGCCGTGAAGGCCGGTTTCCGGAGGCGGAAACGCTGATGCGCAAGCTGCTCGCCGCCCATCCGGACTGTGCGCCCGCCTGTCTGGTTCTCGCCACGGTCGCGCTCGGGAAGGGGGCGATGGCGGAATCGAGGAGCCTGCTCGAGCGCGCCATTGCGCTTGACGATGCCGGCAGCGGCTCGGCCCGCTACAACCTGGCCCAGTTGATGGTCCGCGAGGCGGTGCCCGACATGGAGAAGGCAAAGGCGCATTATCGGCGCGCCCTTGAACTTGGCGCGGTTGCCGATCCGGATCTCGAGGCGGTTCTCGATCTCTGATTTTCCAAGGAAGGATGATATTATGGCGAACCCTGGCAAGAACAACCCTGTCGATTTCCTGCGGAACCTGCTGGTGGCGATGCGCCCGGCGCAATGGACGAAGAATGCCGTTGTCCTGGCGGCATTCGGGTTCGGCTACGGTGACAGGAGCCAGCACCTGGCGCTGGTGCCGGGGCTGCGGCTGGCCCTGCCTGCCGCGCTGTTGTTCTGCCTGGCCTCCAGCGGTGTCTACCTGTTCAACGACCTGCTGGATCTGAAGAGCGACCGGGAGCACCCGGTCAAGCGTTACCGCCCGCTGGCCTCGGGACGGATCGCGCCGCGCGCCGCCGCCATCGCGGCGGTGATCCTGCTCGTCGGTGCCCTGGCGGGTGCGTGGCTGCTTGCGCAGCCGTTCTTTTATGTCCTGCTGGCCTACGTCGTGCTGCAGATGCTCTATTCCCTGTTTCTCAAGCATCTGGCGCTGCTCGATGTCTTCATCATCGCCGCCGGGTTCGTGCTCCGGGCGATTGCCGGCGCGGCCGTGTTCGAGGAGCCCGAGATCCCGATTTCGCCCTGGCTGCTGCTGTGCACCTTCCTGCTGGCGATGTTCCTGGCCCTCTGCAAGCGGCGGCAGGAGAAAGGCTCTCTGGAAAGCACGGCTACCGCCCGGCAGCGCATCAGTCTCCAGAAGTACGACCTGCAGCTTCTCGATCAGCTCATTGCCGCCGTCAGCGCAGCGGTGATCGTGGCGTACTCCATCTATACGCTGTGGCCGGATACGGTTGAGAAATTCGGTTCGGCCCGGCT
>CAZGBW010000152.1:0-6793 GCA_964523995.1 uncultured Victivallales bacterium
GAATGTATATGCACTGGATCCAATGAGAAATCCCCCGCTAAACCCGGAAGCGCCGTCCAGACATAGTAAGGCCCGTTGCGCCTCGCCGTGCCGTCCGCGCGTTCGCGCTCGAGATACTGCTCCTGGAGACTGCCGCGGCGAGCCGGCAAGGCTCCCGCAACGGCTGTAAACAACTCGCTCAAGTTCATGCCACCTCCTGTGGTTGTACATATAATATATACTACTTACCGGAACAACAACCATCATGCAAGGGGAACATGAGGATTCCAGGAAGTCATGTCACTTTTCTGACATACACCCGACTCCACGAAATCATGAATTGCCAGCTTGACAATACGAAGCACATATATGATACTCGAAGACGGTCGAATTGGAGCCCTTACGCGGGTTCGAACAATGACTGACAACGACGCAAGGAGGAATCATGCAGATGAATAAACCGCTGGCCCGTGTATTGCCTCCAATAGGATATGGCGTCCTCTCTTTCCTGTTGTTTTTTTCCACCGGTTGCGAGCCGTATAACGTAAGTTCCCTTGCGGAAACAGATTACGACATCGCTGTGCAGCAGGCGGCTGATCAGCAGGCGTCTGCCGATCCGAACGATGTGGCCCCGCCGCCCGATCCGGACGCACCGGTGGTCGCTCCGCCGCCGGTTGTGCAGAGCGGTTTTGTGTGGGAGCCGCGTGGCGACAGCATCCGGATTGTTATTCCTGCCAGTCTGGCCCATTGGCAATTCCTTGTCGTCACGCGCAAGCATCATGAAACGCTTTACGGGCCGGACAACCGGGCCGGCAACCGTGATGTGGACGTCGAGTACATCCTGCCGGGCGGCCCGGGGGTGTGGGCGGCGAGGGCCAGCAGCCTGGATTCCAGTTCAGGGGGTCAAATGCTCGTCTACGTGAATACCCGTGACGGGCAGGCCACGGGGCATAATAGTGCTGGTTGGCGCATTATCGATCCGTACCAGGCCTACTACGGTGACGAGGGGATCAGGCTCCAGCCCGGAGAAAATAAGTAACGGGATGGTCCTTTTGATCCGGCCGTTGCCCGGGCCCTTGATGCAAGGCCTCTGTCGCGGATGATTTTCAGCGAGGAGAAACGATTTGAAAGCAGTTATATTGGCGGGTGGCTTCGGTTCCCGGATGAGCGAGGAAACGACCGTTCGCCCGAAACCATTGGTGGAAATCGGAGTTCGACCGATCCTCTGGCATATCATGAAGATCTACTCCGCCCATGGAATCAATGACTTTATCATATGTCTTGGCTACAAGGGTCATATGATCAAGGATTTCTTCATTAATTACCACTTGCTGGTCGAGGATATGCAGTGCGACCTGCAGACCAACCAGCTCCGCGTCCTGACGCAACGGGCAGAGCCCTGGAGGGTAACGCTGGTGGAAACCGGGCAGGACTCCCAGACGGGAGGGCGCCTGAAGCGGGTGCGCGAGCATGTCGGGGACGAAACGTTCTGCATGACCTATGGCGATGGGGTTTGCGATGTGAATATCGCGGATCTGATTGCCTTTCACAAAACCCAGAAGTGCCTGGCCACGGTAACCGCCGTCCAACCCCCTGGTCGCTTCGGGTATTTCAATCTTCCCGCGGGCCGAACCAAGATCCAGCAGTTTCGCGAGAAACCGCAGGGCGAGGGAGCCTGGGTAAACGGTGGTTTTTTTGTACTGGAGCCTGGCGTCTTTGATTACATCGAGGACGACATGACGCGCTGGGAAATCGAGCCTCTTGAAGCGTTGGCTGCCGAAGGGCGCCTGGCGGCATTCCGGCATCCCGGGTTTTGGCAGTGTATGGACCATCTGCGTGACAAAGTGGATCTGGACCGCATGTGGGCCGAGGGAAATGCGCCTTGGAAAGCCTGGTGATGGAGTACCTGTCATGATATCCTGCCGATTCTGCGGCACCCGCTTGGAACATACGTTTGTGGACCTGGGGTGTTCTCCTGTCGCCAATGATTTCATCAAGGCGGATTTCCTGTCGGAAATGGAGCCCTTTTATCCATTGTGTGTTTATATTTGCCAGCGGTGCCTGCTGGTGCAGATCCCTGCCGCCTGCCTGCCACAAAGCCTTTTCAATGCGGAATACGCCTATTTTTCCTCCTTTTCGGACTCCTGGCTGGCGCATGCCCGCCGCTATGCGGAGACCGTCATGCAGCGCTTCGGCATCGGACCGGGACGGCGCGTGGTCGAGGTGGCGAGCAATGACGGCTATCTTCTCCAGTACTTCAAGGCGGCGGGCGTCTCTGTCCTCGGGATTGATCCGGCGGCCAATTGCGCCGAGGCGGCCGCGGCAAAGGGGATCCCGACAACGGTGCGTTTTTTCGGTGCGCAGACAGCCCGGGATCTCGTGGCCGAGCATGCCGCGGATCTGATGGTGGCGAACAACGTGCTGGCGCATGTCCCGGATATCAATGATTTTGCGGAAGGGTTCCGCATCCTGCTCAAGCCGGATGGCGTGGGCACCTTTGAGTTTCCGCACCTGCTTCACCTGATCAAGCAGAACGAGTTCGACACCATCTACCATGAGCACTATTCCTACCTGTCATTGCATGCGGTCGAGCAGGTGCTTGCCGCACACGGAATGCAGGTCTTCGACGTGGAAGAGCTGCCCACGCATGGCGGCTCGCTGCGCTTGTTTGTGCAGCATACCGGCAAGGCGTGCCGTCCGGTGGAGCCCGGCGTTGATGTGCTGAGGGGAAAGGAACGCCATGCCGGGTTAACCGAGCTGGCCGGCTATGCTGGGTTTGAATCCAGCGTACGCAAGGTGAAACGCGACTTACTGCGCTTCCTGATCGCGGCCCGGGAAGACGGCAAGTCGGTTGTCGGCTACGGGGCACCGGCCAAGGGGAATACACTGCTGAACTATTGCGGGATCAGAACCGACCTGCTCGATTACACGGTGGATCGCAGTCCGCGCAAGCAGGGGTGGTTCCTGCCCGGAACCCGCATCCCGGTTTATGCGCCGGAACGGATCATGGAAACGCGTCCGGACTACATTCTGATCCTGCCCTGGAACCTGCAGTCCGAAATCACGCAACAGATGAAGGCCGTGCGCGAATGGGGGGCTCGCTTCGTCGTCCCCATCCCTGAATTGAAGATCCTGCCATGATCATCACCCCGCTCAGAATTCCTGGTGCTTTCCAGATCGATATTGAACGTGCCGACGATGACCGCGGTTTCTTTGCCCGTTGTTTCTGCCGCGGCGAACTACAGGCACATGGCATCGCGTTTGATGCTGTCCAGTGCAGCATTTCCGGCAATCGCGCCCGGCATACCCTGCGCGGCATGCATTACCAGATGCCACCCCACGGCGAAACCAAACTCGTGCGCTGCACGGCCGGACGAATCTGGGATTGCATTGTGGATCTGCGTCCCGGTTCCCCGACATACCGGCAATGGAATGCCCTGGAGCTTTCGGCGGCGAATCGCCGGACTCTGCTGGTCCCGGAATGTTGTGCGCATGGTTTCCTGACCCTTACCGCCGATGCGGAGGTTTTCTACATGATATCGTCTTCCTACGAGCCTCTTTCCGCAAGAGGCGTCCGATGGGATGACCCCGCGTTCGGCATCGCCTGGCCAGCACCCCCGGAGGTCATATCGGACAAGGACAGGTCGTATCCCGATCATGTGGCAGGTTCATCATGACAACCCCCGTACACAATACCATAGAGGCCTGTCTGTCGGACGTTGATTTCGCCGTCGCGGGGAAGGAAATGCTTGCCCTGGTCGAACGGTTGTATCCGATCTGTCGCAGCATCACAGGGGATGGCAACCGGCAGACGCTCTCCATCCTGGCCGAGAGGCATGACATCCAGGTCCGCGAAGTGGCCAGCGGCACGCCCGTCCTCGACTGGGTCGTCCCGCCGGAGTGGAACATACGGGAGGCCTGGATCAAGGACCCCGGCGGGGTCCGGATCGTTGATTTCAAGGAACACAACCTTCACGTTGTAGGCTACAGCCTTCCGGTTCGCCAAGTCCTGCCGCTGTCCGGGTTGATGCCGCACCTGCACAGCCTGCCGGAACATCCCGACTGGATTCCCTACCGCACCTCCTACTATAAGGAGGCCTGGGGGTTCTGCGTCAGCGACCGGCTGAGGAATAGCCTTCCGGAAGGCGACTATGAGGTGTATATAGATGCTGATCTCAAGCCTGGACACCTGACGTATGGCGAGATAGTCCTGCCAGGGGCGACCGATGAGGAATTCCTCCTCTCGACGCACATCTGCCACCCGTCCCTGGCAAACGACAATCTTTCCGGGATGGCCGTGGCGGAGCAATTGATCCGGTTGCTTCGCGGAATCAACCGGCGTTATACCTACCGTTTCCTTTTTATCCCCGGCACGATCGGCTCCATCACCTGGCTGGCGTTGAACGCGGAGGCGGTTTCGCGAATCCGGCACGGGCTGGTGCTCTCCTGCCTGGGGGATCCGGGATGCCCCCATTATAAACGCAGTCGGCACGGTGCTGCCCTGATTGACCAGGCGGCTAGTCATGTGCTGCGACACCATGCGGCCGGCCATGCCATCCAGGATTTCGTCCCCTACGGGTATGACGAGCGCCAATACGGGTCTCCAGGCTTTGATTTGCCGGTGGGGCTCCTCACCCGTTCGCCCCACGGCTCGTTCCCCGAATACCATACCTCGGCCGATGCTCCGGATCTTCTCCGGCCGGCGGCGCTTGCCGATTCGCTCCGGCTTCTTCTGGATATCATTCAGGTTGTCGAGGGGAACCAGGTTTACCGGAACACCAGTCCCATGGGCGAACCCCAGCTGGGCCGGCGCGGGCTGTATGACACGCTGGGGGGGGCCAACGACCGGCAGGAGTCCCAGCTGGCGCTGCTGTGGGTTCTGAATCAATCAGACGGGCAGCATTCGCTGCTGGATATCGCGACGCGTGCCGAGCTGCCGTGGCATCGTGTCCAGCAGGCCGCGATCCGGCTGCTTGCATGCGGTTTGCTGAAACAATGAGGGGGATGCGTATCATGGCTATGAAGAGTGTGAATACTTTGATTGTTGCCGGCCTGCTGCTGTGGGGCGCCGGAGGGGGGGAGGCGTGGGCGGCGGCTCGGCCTGCCAGCATGGGGGATCGCTATCCCTCGTACGGATTCAAGTATTTCGAAGTTGGCGTCCGGAGCTATCGGTTTGTCTTGTCGGACACAAGGCGACGCGGGGACAACGGGATGGACAATTCCAACTGGGAGGGGAATATCAATTTCATTGGAAGCGTGTGGGGGTTGGATGCGATCCAGAATGACCTTCCTCGCCTCTATGCGCAGGTCGCGCTGAATCCTTATGTGGGGTTCGGTCTGGCCTATGACTATCTTGGCGCAAAAACAGTGAACTGGGGCAATGATCAGAAAACACTACTGTCCACGGAAGGCGACCTGCATATGCACGGGGCGTTGCTTTATACATTTCTCCGTTATCCCCTGATGTTCGGGATAACGCCGTTTTGTGAACTCGGCGCGGCCTGGTACCGATCCGACTTCACGGAAGATGCGGCATGGATTGCCGCGGAGGAGGGGCGCCGCCTTGACGTGGACAATCCCTTCGGGTACATGGTCGGCCTTGGCGTGAGCGTAGAGTTTGCCAATGAGTGGAGCGTCAACCTCTACTGGCGGCAGATGCTTGAACTTGATGTCAAGGCGCGTGCCTACTACAATTCCGATGATCAGGGAACTCACTCCGGGGCTTTCCCGATGGATGCCAGCGTGATCGGTTTGGGTGCCGCCTATCACTTCTGATGATCAATCCGGACAGAACATGTGTATAGACAACCGAAGGGGAGAAGCATGTGCGATGACAGAACTCAAGCACCGTGCCTACCGGTTTACCTATAAGGTTCTCAATGCCATCGGCAAGATTCCCGGCATGGCGCGCCTGATGGCGCGCCCCCGGGTGCTGGCGATGCGCGAGGCGGTCCTGGCCGGTTATGTGGCGGGCTTGCCGGATCGGCGCTACTGGGAATCCGCGATCATGCCTGCCCTTCTGGATGCCGGTATCGAGCGGGTGCTTTTTGTAGGTTGCGGTTCCTATACCCGCCACATCCATGCCGCATTCGAGTCGCGAGGCATCGAGTGCTGGACGTCGGATATTGCCGCTGAAAATGCGGTCTGGGGAAATCCGCACCGGCATATCGTATGCGATATCGCACAGATCGCCAACCATGTCCCCGCCGCCCACTTCGATGCCGTCCTGTTCAACGGTGTCATGGGCTACGGGGTCACCGGCAGGCTCATGGAGACGATCGCGCCAGTGCTCCACTCCATCCTCCGTCCGCCTGGATTTCTGCTGATCGGCTGGAACCGCGGTCTCGTCGAGGATCCCTGCACGCTGAATTGCATCACGAACCTGTTCACGCACGACTGCACGCTGGGCTTGCCTGAACACCAGGAGTTTCCCGCCTCCACCCACGTGTTCGACTGGTTCATGAAAATTGATTCTACGGCGGATCGGGCATCATGATGGACATCAACACCGCGCTCAATGCCGAAACCATCCTGGTAACCGGTGCATCCGGCTTTATTGGCGGCCACCTCTGCCGGCACCTTGTCGCCGCAGGGCATCGTGTGGTCGGCCTCTGTCGCCAGCATCCGGAGTTCCTGCCGTCCGGCGTGATCCCCTGCACGCTCGATATCGCGGATGCCGCCGCCGTTCACAGGCTGGTTGCGCGCGAAAAGCCGGCCTGCGTCTTTCATCTGGCGAGCTGTGTCAGGGGGGGACGGGATATGGCGCTGGTACGGCCGATGTTCGAGGCCAACCTTGCCGGGACGGTATACCTGA
>CAZGBW010000153.1:0-5192 GCA_964523995.1 uncultured Victivallales bacterium
CCTGCGGCGTCATCAGGATAACGCGCGCCCCCTCTGTCCGTACCGATTCCACGGCGGCGAAGATCGGCTCGGGTTTCATCACCATTCCCGGACCGCCGCCATACGGGCGGTCATCCGTGGTGTGGTGTATGTCCGTCGTAAAGCTGCGCAGATCAACCGTGTTGAAAACAACAATCCCTGCCGCCGCCGCCCGCTTGAGCATGCTCTCCTTGAAGAATCCGTCCAGCATGCCCGGGAAAATGGTTATTACATCAATTCGCATCCGCCGCAGCCGCAGGGGCCTCTCCCGGCGCCGTCACACCCGACTCCGCCTTCGCGGCGGCTGCCGCCTTGCGGGATTTCTTCACCAGGCTCGATACCGTATCGCTGATTTGCGCGCCGACGCCCAGCCAGTAATCAATACGGTCAAGCTTCAGGTCGAACATCTTGCCCTTGGCACTCGGGTCATACCACCCGAGCGTCTCGAGATTTCGCCCGTCACGCGGTGAACGCATATCAGCGGCAACCACCCGGAAGCAGGCGTCATTCGTCGTGCCTGTCCGTTTCATCCTAATCTTAACTGCCATGTTTCCTCCAAAAAAGACGCAAAGTCTCCCATGATCCGCCCGCCATTGCAAGCGTTATATTTCTGGAAGACACCCTGCTCCCGATCATTCCCGCCGCCGCCGACGGACCTGCCGCTTCTGGTGCACCCGAGAGGAGTCGAACCTCCACGCCCTTAACGGGCACAAGGACCTGAACCTTGCGTGTATGCCAATTTCACCACGGGTGCATCTCTCACGACCGACAGGGGATGGAAGCTATCAAACGGTCTCTTGAAGGTCAACTCATAAATATCAGGAAAAATCACTTGTTTTTCGCCCGGTTTTAGTGAGAATGCGGGTTGATAAGTTCGAATGGCGTCGCAAAGGCGCTGCAACAAAACAAGGAGGAGGTTCATGATGACCAAGACACAAACGATTGCCGTGCTGGCCGACAAGACCGGGCTGAGCAAGAGGGATGTTTCCAACCTGCTGGATCGGATTGCCGATCTCGCCTATGCGGAGGCGGCCAACGGGTTCACGCTGCCGGGGATCGGCAAGCTCCTGCTGGTGGAACGTGCAGAGCGCCAGGGCCGCAATCCGGCCACCGGCGAGAGCATCACGATTCCCGCGAAGACGGTCGTCAAGTTCCGGGTGGCCAAGGCATGCAAAGAGGCGCTGCTGAAATAAAAGGTCTTCGCGCGACGGAAGACGATTCAGCGGAAGGGCGGGGCTTCCGAATTCAGGCCCCGCCCTCTTTTCTTTTACCGTCCGCCCTTCTATCATGGTTGGGAACCCGCGTTCAGAAAGCACTGCCCTATGAAACGAAGCCGAACCCTCGCGATCCTGTTTGCCCTGCCTGTCCTGGCCATTGGTGTTTCCGGATTCCTGCCATCCGAGTCGGCTGACCTTTTCCAAAAGGTCGCGCGCACGGTCGCCAGCGAACTGCCACGCCAGCACCTGTCGCGCCGGACCCTTGACGATGCCGTCTCGCAGCTCATGTTCAAGAATTTCATCTCGTCACTCGATTACGACCGTCTTTATTTCCTGGCCTCGGATATCCAATCGTTCTCCCGCAAGGAGATGCTGCTCGATGATGAGCTCCAGGAGGGGAATCTGGATTTTGCCAGCGAGATCTTCGAGGTTTTCAAGGAGCGCGTGCGCAACCGCCTTGCCTACACCGAGAAACTCCTGGCGGCGGGGTTCGACTTTTCCGTGGAGGAATCCTACCGATGGAAGCGCAAGGATGAACCCTGGGCGGTCGATGAGGCCGAATGGAATGAGCTGTGGCGCAAGCGGATCAAGAACGAGTATCTCCGCCGCATGATCGCCAAATCGTTCGAGACCGCCGCCATCCCGGCCGCGACCAACAGTCCCATGACCGTGTCGGCGGATCCTCTGCCGCTCCCGGTCCCCGGGGCCTTGCCTGCTGGCGCGGCGGTGGAGAGCGGCCCCGCCGAGAGCGGGGAGGGCGATGCGGACGCCTCGCGCGAGCGGAATTTCTCACCCGAGGAGTTCATCCGCGACCGCTATACCCAGTATCTGCACATCCTGGAGGACAGCGACCCCGACTGGCTTGTCCAGCAGTACCTGTCCGCGTTCGCGAAATCATTCGATCCGCATTGCGATTACATGTCGCCCACGACGGCCGAGGAGTTTGAGATCGAGATGAAACTCTCGCTCGTCGGTATCGGCGCGGTCCTTCGCCCGGAGGACGGTACGGCCCGGATCGTCAGCCTCATGTCCGGCGGTCCCGCTGCCCGTGACAAGCGCGAGCAACGGCTCCGCCCCGGCGACAAGATCATTGCCGTGGCGCAGGGGGATGAACCCCCGGTCAGTGTGATTCACTGGCCGCTCAACCGTACCGTGCGACTTATCCGCGGGGATATCGGCTCGCGCGTCGTTCTCACCGTCATCCCCGCCGATCCTACGGCCGGAGCCACCAAGATGGTAGACCTGATCCGGGACGAGGTGAAGCTTGAGGAACGCGAGGCCAAATCCCGCGTCGAGATCCATACCACCCCGGAGGGACGCCAATTGCGGATTGGCGTTGTCGTGCTTCCCTCGTTTTACGCGGATATGTCCGGCAAGCGGATGGGATCGGACTTCAAGAGTTCGGCAGGGGATGTGGCCGCGATTCTTCGCAAGATGCGGGATGAGAACGTGGACGGGATCATTCTCGATCTTCGCAACAATCCCGGCGGGCTCCTTATTGAGGCGGTTCTCATGACCGGCCTTTTCATCGAAACCGGCCCGGTGGTTCTCGTCAAGGAGCGCCGCGCGATCAGCATCCTGCCCGATACCGACCCCACGATCGCGTACACCGGCCCGTTGATCGTGCTGGTCAGCCGCATCAGCGCCTCCGCCTCCGAGATCCTTGCCGCGGCCCTGCAGGACTATGGCCGCGCGGTGATCATCGGCGACTCCAAGACGCACGGGAAGGGAAGCGTGCAGTCGGTCCTCAAGCTGGGGCGTCAGGAGAACATGGGATCCATCCGGGTCACCAGTGCCCTCTATTACCGCATCTCCGGCGGGTCCACGCAGCTCAAGGGGGTGGAGCCCGATATCGTCATCCCGTCCGCCTTTGACGTCAAGGAATTCGGCGAGGACAGTTCCCCGAATCCTTTGGAATGGTCTACCGTGCGTCCCGTGATGTTCTCCCCCTTTGATGATCTTGCCCGTGTGATACCGGACTTGCGGGCCCGCTCGGAGGCGCGCCGGTCGTCCGACGAGCGCTACCGGGCCTATCGCGAACTGCTCAGCCGCATCGAGACCATGAATTCCGATCTTGAAATCTCCCTGAATTGCGAGGCGCGCAAGGCTCGCGCACAGACCGAGAAGGAGCTTCTCGACATGCAGAACCGGCTGATTGACCAGGTGACCTCCGAGATTGACGCGCCTCCGGACCTGATCGCGGAGGAGTCTATCCGCATCATGGGGGATCTGATTCAACTCAAGACGACGGTCCCCCGGCCGGCACCGGAGCCGGAAGAGGAGCCGGTCCCGGAAGCCGGAGCCGACTGGGAAAGCGCGCAGACGACACCATGAGGATCCCCTTCTGGAAAATGCACGGTGCGGGCAATGATTTCATCCTGATCAATGCCATGCACCAGCCGCTGGCGCCGTCATTGCCCGTCATTGCCGCCTGGTGCAGGCGGCGGACCGGCATCGGTGCCGAGGGCCTGATCCTGCTGCGGCCGCCCAGGACGTCGGGTCATTTCCTCATGCAGTTCTTCAATCCCGATGGTCAGGAAGCCGAGATGTGCGGCAACGGGGCCCGTTGTGCCGCGCGCCTGGCCTGCGAGCTGCAGGTCGCCCCCCCCGTCATGACGATCGAGACCGCTGCCGGCATCCTGCGCGCCGAGGTCCTGCCCGGAGACGGCGGGGTCCGGCTTCACCTGCCCGAGCCGCGGGGCTGCAGCCGGGATCAGCCGCTTGAGCTTGCAGGGCATCCGCCGTTGCACTATGCCTTCGCCAACACCGGCGTGCCGCATGCGGTGATCGAGTGCGAGGATCTGGACCGCGTTGATGTGGATGCGCTCGGCGCGAGGATCCGCCATCATGCCCGTTTCGCCCCGCGCGGCACCAATGTCAATTTCATCACGGTCACCGCGCCGGATTCCCTTCGCATCCGCACCTACGAGCGCGGGGTCGAGGCCGAGACACTGGCCTGCGGGACTGGCGTCGCCGCTGCGGCCGTGACTGCCGTGCTGCGCGGGCGGGTCGTGTCCCCCGTCACCGTCTGCACGGCGGGCGGCGACCGTCTGCTCGTCGCCGTCGACGTCCTGGACGGTGTTCCCGGCCGCATCATCCTCACCGGTCCGGCGGTCCACACGTTCACCGGGACCCTGGATTACTCGGGAAACGAGGAGCCCACCCCATGATCATCGCCACGTTCAACGCCAACTCCATCCGTTCCCGCCTGGCGATTGTGCTCGACTGGCTCGGCGAGCACCGCCCGGATGTGCTCTGCCTCCAGGAGACGAAAGTGCAGGATGCGGAGTTCCCGCACGCCCCCTTCACCGCCGCAGGCTACCACATCGTCTTCCGCGGGGAGAAGTCCTACAACGGGGTCGCCGTCGCGTCCCGTCTGCCGCCGGACGACGTCTCGTTCGGGTTCGACGACGGCGGCCCCGTGGACGCCACACGCCTCGCCGCCGTCCGCTTTGGCACGTTGCTCGTGGTCAATACCTATGTACCGCAGGGGCGCGAGATAGACCATCCGATGTATCCGTACAAGATCGACTGGTTCCATCGCTTGCGCGCCTGGTTCAGCCGCCACAGCGCCCCCGGCGGGAACCTGGTCTGGACCGGGGATCTGAATGTCGCGCCGGAAGCCATGGATATCCACAATGCCGACCAGCAGGCCAACCATGTCTGTTTCCATATCGATGTGCGCCAGGCCTATGCCGACACGCTGACATGGGGGTTCCGCGATGTGTTCCGCAAGCACCATCCCGAACCCGGCCAGTACACGTTCTTCGATTACCGGACCCCCAACGCCGCCCAGCGCCGGATGGGCTGGCGCATTGACCATATCCTTGCCACCGCGCCGCTGGCCGACCGCTCGGTCTCCGCCTCGATCGACCTTGCCCCTCGCCTGCTGCCAAAGCCTTCCGACCACACCTTCCTGAGTGCCGAATTCGACTTCACCCCCTGACACGGAAAGCG
>CAZGBW010000153.1:5292-6774 GCA_964523995.1 uncultured Victivallales bacterium
CAGCGGATCCGCGTTGTCCATGACGGTGACCGGGCCGCCATCATCCGGCAGCTTGGCGATGTCGTCCGCCGGATCGGCCACGACATCCGCGAGCACCAGCCGTCGCCCGGTGCATGATCCGGCGGGGCGTTGCCGTGGATCTTTTCCTTTACACGGCCGCCGGGAACGATTACCGCGCCGGCCGGTCGGCGGTTGGCGGTGCCAGTCGGCCGATCGCGTCGAGGCAGTCCGGGGCGGCGATCCAGCGCCGCTCGCGCTCGCGCATGCGGCGGCGTTCGTCCGGGGTCTGGTCATCGGCGCCGGTCAGGTGATCCATCCCATGCGCAATATAGAGGGCCAGCTCGCGGGCGGGTGACCAGCCCTGGCGGCAGGGGCGCGAGAAGGCCCGTTGCACATTGACAAAGACTTCCCCCTCGGTACCGGGGTCGGCGGGCGACGGCGCGTAGCAAAGCGTGACCACATCGGTGATCTCGCGGACGCCGAAGGTGGCATGCTTCACGGCGGCGATGCCCGGATCATCCGTCAGCACGAGGGTCACCGTGCTCCAGCGGATACCGGGTGAACGCCGGGCGGTATGGCGGAACAACAGCGCTGCCAGCCTGCGGACCGATGGCAGATGGAGAGGCTGGAAGCGTTGCGCGTTATTTATCCGCAGGATCATCTTTTGGATAGGCGATGCGCCCGTGCAGCATGGTGGTTAACGTGAAGACAAAAGCTTTCCGGACCTTGGACAGCTCCAGGAGCGAAAGCTCGCACTCGTCGAGCTGCCCGTCGTCGAGCCGTTTGTAGACGATTTCGTTGACAAGATTGTCGATGTGGGAGGGCGTCGGTTTTTCCAGCGAGCGGGAGGCGGCCTCGACGGCGTCGGCAAGGCAGATAATCCCGGAGACCTTGGTCGAGGGCCGCGGTCCCGGATAGCGGAAGCAATTGCCGTCAACCCGCAGGGCCTGGTTGCCGGGGATGCCCATTTCGAGCTCGAGCTGGTTGATGGCCTTGTGGTGGAAGCACTGCAGCATGCTGGATCCGTGATGCTCGCGGATGGCGCGGAGGACCGGTTCCGGCAGCTTGTGAAGCATGGCGAGACTCAGGCCCTCCTTGACGTGGGAGGTGATGATCAGGGTGCTCATGCTCGGGGACAGGTTGTCGTGGGGGTTTTCCTGGAGATGGATATTCTCGGCGAAGAAGTTGGGTTTGGTGAGTTTACCGATGTCATGGAAATAGGAGCATACCCTGGCTTCGAGGCTGTTGGCGCCGATGGCCTCGGCGGCGGCCTGGGCGATGTTGGCCACCACGAGGCTATGGTGGTAGGTGCCGGGCGCCTCCAACGCGAGGCGTTGGAGAATGGGGTGGCCCAGGTCGGCGAATTCAAGCAGGCTGATATCCGTGGTCATGCCGAAGAGATGCTCAAGGAGCGGCAGGATGAGCAGCACGACGATGGCGGAAAGCAGCGCCCCGGCCAGGCAAGCCGCTGACTGGTGCAGC
>CAZGBW010000154.1:0-6715 GCA_964523995.1 uncultured Victivallales bacterium
CTCTTCGGCCTGGCGGATTGGCGCTTTGAGATCCTCGCCCTGATGCAGCACATCCGGCATCTGGAGGCCAAGTTCGGCGTCGGACCGCATACCGTCAGCGTTCCCCGCCTCGAACCCGCCACCGGGGCCGACCTGGCCAGTCACCCGCCAAAGCCGGTCTCGGATGTGGACTTCCGTAAAATCGTGGCGATCCTGCGACTGGCGGTGCCCTACACGGGCATCATCATGTCCACAAGGGAAACACCGAACATGCGGCGCGAGACCTTCGCCCTGGGCGTCTCGCAGATCTCGGCCGGCAGCCGCACCAACCCCGGCGGTTACGCGGATGATGAGCAGATGGATTCCAGTCAGTTCTCCCTCGGTGACCACCGCTCCCTCGACGAGGTCATCCGCTCGGTGGCTGAACTCGGCTACATCCCCTCCTTCTGCACCGGCTGCTACCGGCTTGGCCGCACCGGGGCCGATTTCATGGATCTGGCGAAACCCGGCGAGATCAAGACACACTGCGTTCCCAACGCCATCTCCACGTTCGAGGAGTACCTCATGGATTACGCATCTCCCGAGACACGGGTGGTCGGCGAAAGCCTGATCGCCAGCGCGATCCGTGAAATGGAACCCGAAGCCGCCATCCGCTCGCAGGCACTACTCGACCAGGTCAAGGCGGGGAAACATGATGTCTACTGCTGAGGTCCGCTCCGCTTATGCAATCCACCCGGACAGAACATGACGCGCTTGGCGAACTGCAGATACCGGCGGACGCGCTCTACGGTATCCATACCCGGCGCGCGATCGAGAATTTCCCGTTGGCGATGCGCCCGGTCCACCCGGGCCTGATCCATGCCTACGGCACGGTGAAACTGGCTTGTGCCCAGACTATTCGCGAGCTGGGCGGATGGAAGGACGACGCCATCTACCAGGCTGTCGCCAACGCCTGCGGCGAAATGCGCGGCGGACTGCTCGATGCGCATATCCTCGTGGACGCCCTCCAGGGCGGGGCCGGCACCTCCACGAACATGAACGTCAACGAGGTCCTCGCCAACCGCGCGCTGCAATGCCTCGGGCTCGCGCCCGGACGATACGATGTGCTGCACCCGGTCGAGGACCTGAACCGCTTCCAGTCCACCAATGACACCTACCCGACGGCTCTTCGCCTCGCCGCCATGACCGGCATCCAAGCGCTCGAGCACGGCGTGATCGCCTTGCAGGAGGCCTTCGAGGAGCGCGAGACCGCCTTCGCCGGCGTCGTCAAGGTCGGCCGCACGGAGCTCCAGGACGCTGTCCTGACCACCATGGGGCGCACCATGGGCGCCTTTGCGGAGGCCTTCGGGCGCGACCGCTGGCGGCTCTACAAATGCGAGGAGCGCCTGAGGGTCGTCAACCTCGGAGGGACCGCCATCGGCACCGGTCTGGGGGCTCCGCGAGCCTACATCTTCCGCGTGACCGAGGTGCTGCGCGCGCTGACCGGATTCGGGCTGGCCCGCGCGGAGAACCTGGTGGAGGCCACGCAGAATGCGGACGTCTTTGCCGAAGTCAGCGGCATCCTGAAGGCCTGCGCCGTCAACCTGCTCAAGATCGCCGGTGATATCCGGCTGATGGCCTCCGGACCGGATGCAGGTCTGGGCGAGCTTTCGCTTCCGCCAATGCAGGCCGGCTCTTCCATCATGCCCGGCAAGATCAATCCCGTGATTCCCGAGGCCGTATCCCAGGCCGCGTTGCGCGTCTTCTCCAACGACCAGGCCATCACCACCGCCGCCGCGCTCGGCAACCTCGAGCTGAACGCGTTCATGCCCCTGATCGCGGACAGCCTGCTCGACAGCATCACCCTGCTGACCCACGCCTGCAATCTGTTCGCCCGTCGCTGCATCCAGGGATTGTCCGTCCACGCGGGGCAATGCGCCCGCCATGTCAACACCTCCGTCGCCACCGCCACCGCCCTTGTGGAACCGCTCGGCTACCGCGAGGCGGAAGACGTGCTCTCCGAATCCCGGGCCACCGGCAGTTCCATCGCCGACATTCTCGAACAGCGCGGCCTGATGACCCGCGCCGGGTTTGCCGCCCTGATCGCCCCGGATTGCGTTACCCGGCTCGGGTCCGTCCCCCCGCTCAGGACGCCGCCCCCGGCGGCTGGAACGGAGGACTCCTGATGCAAGCCACCCCGAAAGGCATGCGCCTGCACATCGGATTGTTTGGTCGCCGCAATGTCGGCAAGTCCTCGATCCTGAACGCGGTGACACGCCAGTTGACCTCGATTGTCTCCGAGACCGCCGGCACGACCACGGATCCCGTTGAAAAACCGATGGAGATGCTGCCCATCGGCCCTGTCCTGTTTATTGACACGGCGGGGATTGACGACATCGGCGCCCTCGGTGCCAAACGCGTGGAGCGGACAAGAAAGGCCATTGACCGCACCGATCTTGCCGTGATCGTCGCCGCCGCCGGGGAATGGGGCCGCTTCGAGGAAGCGCTCGCCGCGGATTTCCAGCAGCGGAAGATCCCCGTGCTCGTCGTCTTCAACAAGGCGGATATCGCCCGGCCCACTGACGGGCAGCGGGCGGATCTTGCCGCCCGGAATATCGCGTTCATTGAGGTCAGCGCCACCGTTGCGGACGACTGCCGCCACCGCCTGCGCGAGGCGCTCATTCAATGCCTGCCCGAGGATTACCTGCAGGCCACGGCGATCGTCGGCGACCTTGTGAACCCCGGCGACATGGTCATTCTCGTGGTGCCCATTGATCTCGAGGCGCCAAAGGGCCGACTGATCCTGCCTCAGGTGCAGACCATTCGCGACCTGCTCGATCACGACGCCTGCTGTCTGGTCGTCAAGGAGCGGGAACTGCGCGAGGCCATCAACCGACTCCGCACCCCACCCGCGCTGGTCATCACCGATTCCCAGGCGTTCCTGAAAGTCGCCGCCGATACCCCCGATAACGTCCGGCTGACGTCCTTCTCGATTCTCTTCGCCCGCCTGAAAGGCGATCTGAACACGTTTGCGCAGGGGGCCATGGCCATTGACCGCCTCCAGTCCGGCGACCGGGTCCTGATTGCCGAGGCCTGCACGCATCACCAGATCGGTGACGATATCGGGCGTGTCAAGATCCCCCGCTGGCTGACCCAGTATGTCGGCGGCAAGCTGCAGGTGGACCATATCCAGGGGTGCGATTTCCCGGAGGATCTCAGTTCCTACCGCCTGGTCATCCACTGCGGGTCCTGCACGTTCAACCGGCGCCATCTGCTTTCCCGGATTGAAAAATGCACCGCCGCTGGCGTCCCGGTCACGAATTATGGCTTGGCCATTGCCAAGTCACTGGGCATTATCGAACGCGCGCTCAGCCCCTTTCCGGGCGCATTGGAGGCCTATCGCCGATGAATACCGGTCCTACCGAAAACGAGATGATCCGCTGGCTCGAAACCGACGACGACACCGCCCTGGCCCAGCTTTATGCGGAGGCCTATGCCGTCAAGATCCAGAATGTCGGCCGTAAGGTTTTCTACCGCGGTATCATCGAATTCAGCAACATTTGCGAGAAAGACTGCTTCTACTGCGGTATCCGCCGCAGCAACCGCAAGGTCAAGCGCTACACGGTCGAGGATGAAGATGTGATGGACGCCGCCCGCTGGGCCTGGCAGCAGAACTACGGTTCAATCGTGCTCCAATCGGGCGAACGGCAGGACAACGCCTTCATCACCACGATCGAGACACTGCTGCGGCGCATCCGGGAGGAAACCGGAGGCGGACTCGGCGTGACGCTTTCCCTCGGGGAACAGAGCCGCGAGACATTCCGGCGATGGCGCGATGCCGGTGCCAAGCGCTATCTGCTGCGGATCGAGACCTCCAATCCGGACCTGTACCACACGCTGCATCCTGCCGATCACCACCATGAGGTCCGCCTCCAGTGCCTGAGCGACCTGCGCGATCTGGATTTCCAAGTCGGCACCGGCGTCATGATCGGCCTGCCGGGCCAGACCTCCCGCGACCTGGTCGCCGACATCCGATTCTTCCGCGACCATGACATTGACATGATCGGCATGGGGCCGTACATCCCCCATTCGGAAACCCCGCTGGCCGCCATCGCCGCGGCCGCGTTCAATAAGAAGCGGCAGCTTCAACGCGGGCTGACCATGATCGCACTCACCCGCCTGGCACTTCAGGATGTCAACATCGCCGCCACCACCGCGCTCCAGGCGCTGGATCCGAAAGGCCGGGAACAGGGACTGGCCGCCGGGGCCAATATCATCATGCCGAACCTGACCGATACCAAATACCGGCAGGGCTACCAGCTTTACGACGGGAAGCCCTGTCTCGACGAGAACGCCGGCATGTGCCGGTTCTGCCTGGAGGGCCGCATTGCCTCCGTCGGGGAAAGCGTCGGCTATGGCGAGCAGGGCGATTCGCCGCACTATCTTAAACGCAAGACCTCCGCTCCCGCATGAGAACAGAAGGCCGGAGAACAGGAGAAATGATCGTGACCGGCCAGGACACACCGGGGCCATTGAAGCTGCTCCCGCAACCGCAAACCCTGGAGTGAGCGGATCAGCGACTGGCCGCAGCTGGATTGGCGGGTCTACCATCTGGACCTCAAGGGCACCTGCCGGAACCCCGCGAACCTTTACGCGACTCTTCCCCAGCTGGCCGAACTCAAGATCAATGCGCTACTCGCGGAATATGAGAATTACGTCTGCCTGGACCGGCATCGGCATCCGGCGCTTGGCGGAGTTCGGATTCAAGACCGGTGCCGTATCCGGAATCCGGGTTTCCTTTCACGGCTGCATCGCCCCGAAATTCATCACCGGCCAGCTCACACCCTGCAGGGGGCCGTGGCGTGCAAGGACAATGGCTCAACCATGCTGCTCGTGGCCCAGAAGATGTACGGGGCCCCCCTTCCCGCACCGGGCTGATCATCCCGTAATCGGGATCGCGGGAGCCGGAAGCGGGACTATTCCAGGTACGGATAGCGACGACGCCCCAGCAGCGCCGCATCCTCCACCGCCATAAAGGTGCCGACATCACAAAGACCGCTCAACGAACGGGTCGTCTGTGGAATGCCTTCCTCCTGCAACACCGCCAGCGGGTTCAGGCCGCCGATCAGGATCAGTCCAGCCCGGCCCTCGCCGACCGGAACGTCAAGCAACGATTGGCCCGGTTCTCCAAGCAGCATATCCCCGCCCAACCCACGCTCGCGCAGACCCTGCAACAGGCGTTTGACCAGACCGACAGCCCCGACGGGAATCTCGCGGAAGCTGGCACCCACGATGCCATTGCCGGTCCGGGCGCATGCACCCACCTGGGTCATCCGTGCCCGGATAAACATCTCAAGGGGATCCACAGTCGTTCCCCGGTATTCAATCATGTCCAGGAAACGCACCGGCATACCCTGCCGCATTTCCAGCAGCCCCCCGAAACGGGAAACGACGGGAACCCCTTTCGAGATCAGGACTCCATTGATGGTCACGCTGCACACCGTCGCCAGCCCGGAAGAGCCCAGTGGCACGGTAAACTCACCGATCTTCTCACCGCTGCGGAGCACCGCTAGCCGGTCACCGATGGAATAGCCCGCCCGCAGCACCGGCACCACATGCAGCAACGCCCGTGAAAGGTCGCGATCCCGGATCATCGCCACATTCGCCACCACCGTACCGCGCCCGCTGCCGTAGCGATAGGTCATCCGGTACCCGAGATCATCCACACGCGCCGCCACAACGCCAAGCTTGGTCAATCCGCCGATCGAGAGCAGCTCCTGCCGCCCGCGCTCGGTCAGACGTCGCCCCAGCCGGCGACTCACGGTTTCCGTCATCCCTGCCTGATCCAGCACCAGCAGGTGCGCACGCACCGTCCGCGGGCGAATATCCATGCCGGAACCCTTCAGACGGGAGGCGATCCGCGCCGCCCCGATCGCCCCGTCCGTATCGCCAAGAACCTTCAGGATCCCCCGCTCTAATCGCTCCATGCAAACCCCGTGATGAAGATTTTTCTTTCGCCAGACGCCGTTCGCGAATGCCGTTTGCCAAGGCCGCGACAATGCATGTTTTCCGGCATTGCAAATGCTATCATTCCATTTTCGTTTCCGCAACTATTCATTATTTACGGCATTTGTGCCGTATAATATTTATAATTGTTCCGATAATAAAGGCGTTTATTGTTTGATATACGGCCATGATGTGCCGATGCTTAATACCGTGAATCGCCATGGTGGCGTCCACACTTCATCATTGGGAGGAAATACCATGTCCGCTGTTCAGAAAGCACTAGATACAGTCCGTCGCCGGAATGCCGCAGAGCCTGAGTTTCTGCAGGCTGTCCAGGAAGTGCTGGAGTCCATCGAACCCGTTATCGCCAAGAATCCCATCTACGTTGAAAGCAATATCCTGGAACGGATCTGTGAACCGGAACGGCAAATCGTGTTCCGTGTGCCATGGTCGGACGACAAGGGCACTGTGCAGGTCAACCGCGGCTTCCGGATCGAGTTCAACAGCGCCCTCGGCCCGTACAAGGGGGGTCTGCGCTTCCATCCCAGCGTTAACCAGAGCATCCTGAAGTTCCTGGGGTTCGAACAGATTTTCAAGAATTCGTTGACGACACTCCCCATGGGGGGCGGAAAAGGCGGTTCGGATTTTGATCCGAAAGGCAAGTCCGATGCGGAAGTGATGCGCTTCTGCCAGTCTTTCATGACCGAATTACAGCGCCATATCGGGGCCCAGACGGATGTGCCCGCTGGCG
>CAZGBW010000155.1:0-6701 GCA_964523995.1 uncultured Victivallales bacterium
TAAGATGGCTGAATGGTAGTCCCAAAAGCCCGTGGGGATCAAGCAGGCATTTGACTGGCTGGGATTAGCTTCCGGCCACGGCTCCGGCCAGGCAAGCTGGCCGGTGGCCCATCTCCCGCTGCCCCCTTCGCCGCCACCGGCCACCTTGAGTGGCCGGAGCGATGGTCCTCCAGCTACACCGAGGACACCCTCCACGCGTCTAACTGCCAACCGTGGCTTCCGCCACCAGCAGGGTGGCGGTGTTGTTTTCCATTTGCAGGGCACCGGCACTGAGTTGCCAGGTCTCTCGTGTGCCGTCGGCGGTGGTGATGATGGCCGTGCCGGGCACGAGGGCGGCGATCAGCGGCTGGTGGTTCGCCAGCAGCGTGAGCCGGCCGTCGGCGGCCTGCACGTCAATGCCGCGGATGGCGCGCGCGGGCATTGCCGCTTCCGGAAGGACGATCTCAAGCTGCAGCGTATTGCTCATTCCGACTCCATGTCGCGGGCCTTGGCGATGACCTGCTCGATGCCGCCCTTCATCATGAAGGCCTGTTCGGGAAGCGTGTCGTATTTCCCCTCGCAGATGCCCTTGAATGCCTGCACGGTCTCGGCGATCGGCACGTACTGGCCGGGGATGCCCGTGAACTGCTCGGCAACGAAATTCGGCTGCGAGAGGAACCGCTGGATGCGCCGGGCACGCAGCACGATCTCACGGTCGGAGTCGGGGAGCTCCTCCACCCCGAGGATCGTGATGATGTCCTGCAGTTCGGCATAGCGCTGGAGGATGCGGCGCACCTCCTGGGCGGTCTCGTAATGCTCGCGCCCCACGATGTCGGCGGAGAGGATGACCGAGGTGGAGCTGAGCGGATCAAAGGCCGGGTAGATGCCCATTTCCACAATCTTCCGGTCGAGCACGATCGTGGCGTCCAGATGCGCGAAGGTGGTCGAGGGTGCCGGGTCGGTGATATCGTCGGCGGGTATGTAGACCGCCTGCACGGAGGTGATCGCCCCGCTCCGGGTGGAGGTGATCCGTTCCTGCAGGGTTCCCATCTCGCTGGCGAGGGTGGGCTGGTAACCGACGGCGGACGGCATGCGGCCCAGCAGGGCGGAGACCTCCGCGCCCGCCTGGACAAACCGGAAGATGTTGTCAATGAACAGGAGTACATCCTGGCGCACAGTGTCCCGGAAATACTCCGCCTGGGTCAGGGCGGAGAGCGCCACGCGCAGGCGCGCGCCGGGCGGCTCGTTCATCTGGCCGAAGACCAGCACGGTGTCGCGCAGCACGCCGGACTCCTTCATCTCATGCCAGAGATCATTGCCCTCGCGGGTGCGCTCGCCGACGCCGGCGAAGACAGCCCGTCCGCCATGTTCCGTGGTGATGTTGCGGATCAGTTCCATGATGAGCATGGTTTTGCCGACCCCCGCGCCGCCGAACAGTCCGATCTTGCCGCCGCGCGGGAACGGGGCCAGCAGGTCGAGTGACTTGATGCCGGTCTCATAGAACTCGATCGCGGGCACCTGCTGGTCAAAGGGTGGTGGGGCCTTGTGGATCGGGTCGAAGCGGATGCTGTGGATCGGCCCTTCGCCGTCCACGGGCTGGCCCAGCAGGTTGACGACCCGGCCGAGGCAGCCCTCGCCGACGGGGATGCTGATGGCGCTGCCGGTGTCGGTCGCGGCGGTACCGCGAGACAGACCGCGCGTTGACGACATGGCGATGCAGCGGACCGCGCCATCGCCGAGGTGCTCCTCGACTTCAAGGGTGATGTCCATATCCTGTTCCGGCTTGCGGATGCGGAGGGCATGGTGCAGCGCGGGCAGGTGCCCGTCGGGGAACTGGACATCCACGACGGGGCCGATGACCTGGATGACGTTGCCGTTTGCCATGAATACGTTCCTTCATTGTGTGCGATCAAGTTTCATGGTTGTGAAGGCTAGCAGAATGATGTGCCGACTACAATCGTGCATTTATCACTCTCAGCGAAGGGCGACGCGAACGGTGAACGAGATGAAAACAATCGTATGCCGGGCCTGCAAGTCCAGATCAGCTTCGAACGCCGTGATGATTTCCGGGGCAAATCGAGTCCACGCGTCCACGTCAGCGAGACAATCACGGACGTCGGTGTCGGGACCCGGTAAAAAACAGGTTGCAGAGCATGGCCTGGTGGGTTAGGGTCTTCGGCGTCGCACCGGCTGGTATCCTCCCGCCTTTCGTAATGTTAAGTTGCTTAGGGATTGCATGGTGCAACACGTTATATCAAGCAGAATGTTGCGTGGAATGACTGACCTCTGAACACCGAACACTGGACACGCCTAGCCGAAAAGACCTTTTCGGACAGGCACGAGGCGAATGAAATTTGACACATCCCCCACGGTTCATGATTTTGACGTCGTTATTGTTGGCGCTGGAGGAGCGGGCTTATATGCGGCCCTGGAAGCAAGCAGAAGTGCCAAAAAGATAGCCGTCATTTCAAAACTTCATCCGGTTCGAAGCCATACGGGTACTGCTCAGGGTGGCATTGGCGCCGCACTGGGCAGCGTCGAAGAAGACCGGCCAGAATGGCATGCCTTCGATACGATCAAGGGCGGAGATTATCTCGTCGATCAGGATGCTGCCTTTATTCTTGCTGAAGATGCGGTTCGAGCGGTCTACGATCTGGAAAACCGCGGCCTACCGTTTAACCGCACCGCCGACGGAAAAATCGATCAACGCCGGTTTGGTGGACACACACGCAACTTTGGGGAGGCTCCGGTTCGCAGGGCATGTTACGCCGCCGATCGCACCGGTCACATGATTTTGCAAACACTCTTTCAACAGTGCGTCAAGCAACAGGTCGTTTTCTTCAGCGAATTCCACCTCCTCGACCTGATTATTGAAAACAAGGTTTGCCAAGGCATCGTCGCCCTTCAATTAGCGACCGGACAACTGCACCTATTCCGCAGCAAGGCAACGCTTCTGGCCACCGGTGGTTTTGGCCGCATGTTTAAAACGACTTCAAACGCCCATGCCAATACCGGAGACGGTCCGGCTACCGCCCTCCATCGAGGAATTGCACTGCAAGATATGGAATTTTTCCAATTCCATCCTACTGGCATCCGAACCCTGGGGATTCTGATTACCGAGGCGGTTCGCGGCGAGGGCGGCATTCTTAGGAACCGCTCGGGTGAACGCTTTATGCAGCGCTATGCCCCAACCCTTTTAGACCTTGCCCCGCGCGACATGATCACAAGGGCCATAGTCACCGAGTTGCGCAGCGGCAACGGCATTCTGGGTACTGGCGCTGCCGACGACTTCATCTATCTTGACGCCTCGCATCTTGGACGCGAGGTTGTTGAGAAAAAGATTCCCGATATTGCCGATTTCTGCCGTACCTATCTCAATATCGATCCGGCTGAAAAGCCCATTCCGATACAGCCGACGGCTCATTATGCAATGGGTGGCATTCCCACCGATATCTGGGCACGGGTTCTCCTGGACGAAAAGGGAACTGTCTGTAACGGCCTCTATGCAGCCGGTGAGTGCGCGTGCGTATCGGTGCATGGCGCCAATCGACTGGGAACCAATAGTCTTGTAGATCTTGTGGTGTTTGGACGGAGGGCTGGCCAGCACATTGCGCAATTTGTTCCGCAGGCCGACTCCCCCACAACGGCGGTAAGCGCAGCAGACGGAGCCAAGCAGAAACTCGATCTGCTGCTTAGTGGCACTGGAAAAGAATCGGCAAGCGAGATCCGCAACGACATGCAATCGACCATGATGAAAAAGGTTGGTATTTATCGAAACGAAGCCGACATGCAGGAAGCAATCGAGGAAATCACGGTTCTTCGGCAGCGCGCTGAACATATCCGCGTCGCCGACCGCAATACACAGTTCAATACCGAAATTCTTGAAGCCCTAGAGCTTAAGAACCTGCTCGATCTCTCTTTAATTACAGCGGTAAGCGCTCAACAGCGAAAAGAAAGTCGCGGCGGGCATGCACGGGAAGACTTTACCGAAAGAGACGACAAACTCTTTTTAAAACATACCCTTGCCACCCTGGACGGCAATTCGGTCACCCTTGCATACAAAGCAGTCACCCTTACGCAATTTCAACCCAAAGCACGGACCTATTAAGCAAGGATCATCATGCAGGTATCCCTTCGTATTCAACGAATGAATCCGGAAGTCGACAAGAAACCCTACTACCAACTATTCCAGATCGAGGCGCAAGCAAGCGATCGCGTTCTGGATGCGCTGCTTGATGTCAAGCACACGATGGATTCAACCCTGGCCGTTCGCAAAAGTTGTGCACATGGCATTTGTGGCTCCGACGCCATGCGGATCAATGGCATAGAGCGACTGGCCTGTAAAACCCTCATCAGCGACGTCATTTCAGAAGGAAACACCGTTATTACCCTTGAGCCTCTTCGCAATCTGCCCATCGAACGCGACCTGATGGTCGATCAGGCTTCCTTTTTTGAAAAGTATATGTCGGTTAGTCCGTTTCTTATCCGGGACGACATTCCACAAACCAGGGAGATACCCCAGTCGCCCGTCGAACGAGCCGCGTTTGAAGATCAGACAAAATGCATTCTCTGCAGTGCATGCTATTCGGCCTGCCCCGTCATCGCCGATAAGAATCCGGATTTTATCGGCCCGGCGGCATCCCTTCAGGCGTCGCGGTTTGTATTCGATAGTCGCGACACCGCCCGCGGCCAGAGGCTATCCTTTTTAGATTCGGCCAATGGCGTACATGCCTGCGACAACCACTTCGATTGTACGCGCGTTTGTCCGCGAGGAATTAAAATCACCAAATCGATTAATGCAACAAAGCGAGAAATCAAGAAAACAAAAAGCTGATTCGATTTGACGGGTAACGACTCCGGCCACCGGGTCCAGGGTCACCGGGTTCAGGAAACCTGAGACCACAGGATTTCGCGCCTTGGATCAACGAGGACGATGCGCGGAAGAAAGGTGTGAGCGTGGCCGATTTCGCCGCGCAGCAGGCCGACCTGTGGAAAAAGGGCCTGGCCAGTTGGGATCAGGACGGCGAACGCATCGGTGGACTGGGCCGCCGCCGAGGAGCTGGCCATCGCCGCCAACGACCTGGAGAAGAGTCCCGCCGACGCCGAATACGCGCCATGCGCACCTGCCGCCAGCCAGGTGAAGAACTATGCCGCCTGGGCCAAGGACTTCACGACCTGGATTCAGAACGACCGCACGCTGACCCTGTTCCGCTCGCCGTCGTTGGGGCTGGTTTCCAAGCCCGGTGAAGAGGAGCGGGACTTCCGCATCCGCCTGCAGCAAACCGCCCGCGAAGGCCGTGATGCGGCGGCGGAACAGTCGTCCTGTAAAATCAGCAACGGGAATCAGATGCCTTTCCAGCGACCGAAATTGTCGCGCCAGTATTGCCAGCTCCCGTATTTGGTCTTGCAGACCCCATGCAGCCATTTCAGCCGGGGCACGGACCATTTCATCGGTGGCATCTGGTCATCCACAAAGGCGCGGAACGCCTTGAGGTTGTAGCAGGGGATCGCGGCGAACATGTGATGCTCGATGTGGTACTCCATATGCCAGTACAGGAACGAGCTCAATGGATCGAGCCTTGCGGAGCCGCAGCTGATGCGGAAATCCGGGTGGTTGGCTTCGCAGGCAGCGTGCTGGTGCGTACTGCAAAGCGCCCCGTGGAAAGCCGGCCCGTAGAAGGGGGCGAACGTGATCAGCACCGGCAGGAACCAGAGTCCGGGAACGATTCCGCTGATGCCAAGGACGAGACAGGCGGCGACGAACAGCACGTGGCTGACGAGCGAGAACACCGCGAAGGCCTGTACCGCCTTGCGATCCTTGTCACTGGCACGCTGCATGACGAACTGTTCCCAGAGATCCGGCTGGTACGCACGCCCGCGCCAGCTGGTGGGCTTGAGGGTGAAAAGGCGGCCCAGGTTGATGAACAGCATTCGCCAATGGAGCACGTTCAGGAACAGGTCGTAGACATTGCGCCACTTGAACTCCACGTAGTTGGGTGTATCTTCCCCGTCGCTGCCCTGATGCAGGGTGTAGCGGTGGTGGTAGTTCAAGTGGCTGATGCGATACAGGTGGGGGTTCCACGGCCAGTCGAGCCAGCCGTAGAGCGTGACGAAGACGCGGTTCAGCCACTTGCCGGGGAACACGGTGCCATGGTCCAACTCGTGGATCGCGTCGCCGAAATGCCCGTACACCAAGCCGTGCAGGTAGAGCGCCAACACCATGAGCACCCACCGCTGCCCCATGAATGCCCACCAGGCAAAGCCACCCGTGGCCGCCACGATCGCCAGGAAACCGAGCGCATGGAATAAGCCGTTGATGTAGCTGCGCTGCGTGAATCGCAGGAGGTCTTCCTTGCTGATATCGACCCGCACCCAGTCAATGTCCCTGTGTTTCCAATCCTCGAATGGATTCCATGCTGCAATAGCTGCCATCGTGATTCTCCTCCCTATTCTTGAGTTGAGCGGCCCGGTGTTCCTTCCTGCAACCCCCCTTTGCCTTGAAAGCACACCATTCAATAGTCATTTTCCACCCGAGTCTATTCGCATGGGCCGTGCCGCGCAAGCCGGAATTTCGAGCCCTATCTAGTCGGTGTTTCTTCCGGTGTCGCCTTGTTACGGTCCGCGGTGCATGCCCGCGACGATTTCGAGCATTTCCGTGGTGATGGATTCCTGCCGGAGGCGGCTGTATTGCTTCCGCAACTGGCGGAGCATCTCGCCCGCGT
>CAZGBW010000156.1:0-6687 GCA_964523995.1 uncultured Victivallales bacterium
TTCCGCCAATTCTACGCCGCCAATTCACGCAATCCCACTGCCAGCAGGCCAGTTTTACAGAACCCCGCGAACATACATACCCACAGATTCTGCGGAAGGCTTCTTTTTTCAAGAGCCATGGGTTGGTTTCCGGAACAGGCGCTTGATCACCGCCGCGTGCTCGGCGATTTTCCAGAGGCCCAGTACCGCCAGGTAGCCGGTGACGGCCGCCAGCGTTGCGAACACCAGCGAGCCGCTGGTCAGGTAAAGCCCCTCGCGGATGACCGTCCCCATCTTTCCCTCCGGAGTGAACAGGGTGATGAACGCCACGACGGGCTCGTGATGCGTCAGCATCGCTTTGCCCACATTGCGGGCAGCGATGAAGATGGGTACGGCAGTCAACGGATTGTTCACCCAGGAAGCCGCCAGCGCCAGCGGCATATTGACCTTGAAGAGAATGGAACCGACGGCGGACAACAGCATATGAAAGGGGATTGTCGGCGTAAAGGCCGTGAACAAGCCCACCGCCACGCCGCCGGCGACAGACCGCCGGTCGGACTTCCAGAGCTTCGGGTGAAAGGCGCGTTTACCCAGGATGGTGTAGAGATGGGAGTCGCGCAACGAGCGCTTGAAGGACCGTTTCTTCAGGAACCATTTCTTTCGCCAGGGTTTAAGCATGTTTCTTCTTCCTGCAGGTCTGCCTCTGGAGGCAGACGCGGCAACGGCTGTCGGCACAATGGTTGCAGCACCCGCAGTCCGGGCAGTTGTGCTTCTTGCGGGAGGCGGGAGCCTCCTCCGGCACCCAGACCAGGCCGTTGACACCTTTTTTCTCGACAAACGGCATAGTCAGATTTCTTTATGCAGGATCCTGCTGCGGATCACGACGCCACGGGTAATGAGGATGAAGGCGGCGGTGATCAGCCCGATGCCGCACAGCAGCAGCATGTGCGGCACGATGAGCTTGAGGATGAGTTCCCGCGCGGTGATGCTCTGATACGTGTGGACAATGCCCAGGAATCCGAACGTGCGGACGCCACCGAAAATGGCAAGCCCGGCCCCCGCCACCAGGCAGAGAGACCCGGCATTGATAAATCGGCTGAATTTCAAACGCTCCCGCATGGTGAATCAAACACTCCTCGCCGACAATCTCGTTTCTTTGCGGCCCGCCGTCAATATTTTTCCAGCGATGGAATCAGAATGGCACTGGACGCGCCGCGGGGATTGCATTAAGGTATGCAGCGGCGTTGAGTGAACCCGAATCACAAGGAGGAACGATCATGGCGTGCAAGACAGGCGCAGGGACGTGCAAGACAGGCGCAACTCATTCCGGTCATCTATGCATTCTGGTTGGCGAAGGCAAGCTGGACGAGGTGAAAAAGCTGGTCAAGAAACCGAAATTCATCTGCTTCAACTGCGGGCGCGTAGCGGACGCCGAGAAGAATCTTTGCAATCCGATGCAGCTTGACGGCAAGTAGGGGAAAGGGCCGGGTCATTCCCGGAAGAAATACCGCCAGGCGAGAGAAATAACCGCGGCAATCCCAAGGAAGAGGGACACGAACACAACGCTGGTGGTTACTGCTCCGATATACTCCATGAAAAGAAACTCCCGGTTTCCGGACGCCTGAATGACTCCATTGAAGCGCGATACGATCACTTTCGACACTGTAGCACAAACACCCGGCCATTCAAAGAATTTTCATTCCAGGTCCTCCCTGAATCTGTCATCAGGGAATCCACTAATACTGAAATATGCATTCCAGGTATTTCGATTTCTACCCGTTTCTTTTTTTTCGAACAGGATTTTGACTGCCAAGAGCAGGATGATCGGCCCATCAGGAGAATATCCATGAATTCAGAATCATTTGCGGATGCCGACGCCCCGAAAGAGTTTTGCGGGCTGTGCGGGGTCTACGGTGTTGAAAATGTGGGAGCAGCCCTTTACCAGGGGCTTTTCTCGCTTCAGCATCGTGGACAGGAGGGTGCGGGGATCGCCACCGGGGATGGGAAGAATGTTCACTCCGTGCGCGGGCTCGGGCTGGTCAACGAGGTTTTCCAGGACAGCGACTGGGGAAGGCTCCCTGGGCATCTCGGCATCGGGCATGTCCGCTATTCCACCACCGGGGCCTCCCGCCTCCAGAATGTGCAGCCTCTGGTGGTAGAGTGCGTGGACGGGATCTGGGCGGTAGCGCACAACGGCAACCTGGTCAACGCCGGTAAGCTGCGGAAAATGTACCAGGAAGCCGGAGCGATCTTCCAGACCAGCACCGATAGCGAAGTGCTCGTGCATCTGCTGGCCGATCCCATGTACCGGATGCGGCCGCGGCGCGTGGCGCGGGCACTGGCCGAACTCGACGGGGCCTTCTGCTTCCTGCTGATGACACGCAACTGCATGATGGCGGCACGGGACCGTTACGGATTCCGTCCGCTCTCCATCGGGAAACTGGGCAGCGGCTACGCGGTGGCCAGCGAGACCTGCGCGCTGGATCAGATCGGGGCCACCTTTGTACGGGATGTCGAGCCCGGCGAACTGGTGATCTTTGACGAAACCGGCATGCACAGCAGTTTCTTCGCGGAGGCCGCCAATCCGCATTCCGCGAGCTGCATTTTCGAGATGATCTACTTTGCCCGGCCCGACAGCCACGTTTTCGGATTGAATGTGCATGCGGTGCGGGTGGCATACGGGCGGCAGCTTGCCAAGGAGCATCCGGTGGAGGCCGACATCGTGGTGGCGGTTCCCGACAGCGGCAACTCGGCAGCGCTGGGGTACTCGATCGAAAGCGGGATCCCGCTGGAGTTCGGCTTCATCCGCAATCATTATGTCGGCCGCACGTTCATCATGCCGAAGCAGACGGACCGCGTCAAGGGCGTGGACCTGAAACTGGCGGTCCTGTCGGAAGCGGTGCGCGGGAAGCGGGTGATCGTCGTGGACGACTCGATCGTGCGCGGCACCACCGCGAAACGCCGCGTGCAGCGGCTGCGGGAGGCGGGCGCGGCGGAGGTGCATGTGCGCATCTCCTGCCCCCCGATCAAACATCCCTGTTTCTACGGGATCGACTTCCCGACCAGCAGCGAACTGGTGGCGGGCGGCATGGATGTGGAGGAAATCCGCCGCTTCATCGAGGCGGACAGTCTCGGCTATCTCAGACTCGAAAGCCTGTTTCTCCCGTTTGACGGGGCCGACCGCTTCTGCTCGGCCTGCTTCAACGGCCGGTATCCGACCGATATCAGCGGGATGACCGGCAACAAGTATTCGCTCGAGACCGGCTCCGAACTACCGCTGAACCTGTAGGTCGGCAACCTGCTGTGCCAGCATGGAAAGCTCGGCGGCCTTGAACGCGTGCGCCTGCGTCATGGCATGCTCCGTGCGATTCAACACATCCAGGATCAGCCTTCCGAAATAGGGGAACCCGACCTTCCCCTGGCACTCGATCTCATGGACATCCTTCTCGTCCACCAGCAGGATGCGGTTGCCGACCGGGCTGTGCGCGAGGTCGATGTATTTGCGGATTTCCAGATACCCTTTCGTGCCGAGAACAAACGTGCGCCCGTCGCCCCAGACCTTTGACCCGGCGGGATTGAACCAGTCGAGGCGGCAGTAGGCGGAGGCCCCGGTGTCGAGGGTCAGCGACGCCTCGCCGAAGTCCTCCAGTTCCGGGGTTCCGGGATTCCCGAAGTTCGCCACGCGGGCGGAGTTGACGGTGCCGCCGGTGGCGCTGGCATAGGTCAGGAACTGCTCGAACTGGTGCGACCCGATATCGGTCAGGATCCCGCCGTAGCATTCCTTCCTGAAGAACCAGGCGGGGCGGCTGGCGGCGGCCAGATTGTGCGGAGCCAGGTTGAGCACCTGGAGGACCCGGCCGATGGCACCGCCGCGCAACAGCTCTCCCGCATGCCAGCCCGCCTCGCTGCTGAGCCGCTCGGAATAGCAGACCATGTACTTGCGCCCGGTCGCCGCCACCTTGGCGCGGGCCGCGGAAAGCTGTTCCAGCGTGGTGAAGGGGGCTTTGTCCGTCAGGTAATCCTTGCCGGCGTCCAGCACCTGCAGCCCGATCCCGCAGCGCAGGTTGGGAATCGCGGCGGCGGTGACGAGACGGATTTCCGGATCGTCCAGGATTTCCCGGAAATCGCGGACGACCTTGACGGCGGGGTGCGCCTTGAGCACGGACGCCAGCCGGGCGGCGTCGGGTTCATAGACCGCCTTGAGCACGCCACCGGCGGCGGCAAGCCCTGAAATCTGGCCGTAGATATGGCCGTGGTCGAAATGCGAGGCGGCGAACACGAATTCACCGGGTTTGACCACCGTGCGCGACCCCGACATATCGGGGGCATAGTTCATTCCGTCTTTTGACATGAGGCACTCTCTTTCAGGAAGGGTTGGTGATTCTCGCTTTCCGCAAGGCTTGCACAAACCGCCCCGCCATTTCAAATCAAAAAACAGGCGGGAGACGGGGTGTATAGTCTTGAAGTGAGCGGGGGATTGCTACATCATGGGCCTGTTTCATCACGGAGGCACTATGAGCGATTCCCGATTCTATGTCACGACCCCGATCTACTATGTGAACGACAAGCCGCATATCGGCCACGCCTACACCACCATCCTGGCGGATGTGCTGGCCCGCTATCACCGCCTGATCGGCATGCCCGTGCATTTCCTGACCGGCACGGACGAGCACGGCCAGAAGGTGCAGCAGGCGGCGGAAAAGCGCGGCGCGACTCCACAGGCCCATGTGGACGAGACCGTGGTCCGGTTCCAGGAACTCTGGAAACACCTGGAGATCACCAACGACGATTTCATCCGCACCACCGAGCCGCGGCACACGCAGACCGTACAGCGGATCCTGCAGGACCTGTATGACCGCGACGAGATCTACCGGGCCGATTACGACGGCTGGTACTGCGTCACTTGCGAGCGGTTCTTCACCGAGAAGGACCTGGTGGACGGGAAATGCCCGGAAGCCGGCTGCGGCAGGCCCGCCGAGCGCATCACCGAGACAAACTACTTCTTCCGGATGGGTAAGTACAAGGATTGGCTGGTGGAGTATATCCACGCGCATCCGGAGTTCATCCAGCCGGACTTCCGGCGCAACGAGACGCTCGGATTCCTGCGCAATCCGCTCAACGACCTGTGCATATCGCGCCCCAAAAGCAGATTATCCTGGGGCATCGAGCTGCCCTTCGACCACGATTTCGTGACCTATGTCTGGTTCGACGCGCTGGTCAATTACATCTCCGCCATCGGCTACGGGACCGACGAGGCCCGGTTCAGGCGCTGGTGGCCGGCGTCGCTGCAGTTGATCGGCAAGGATATCCTGACGACGCATACGGTCTACTGGCCGACCATGCTCAAGGCCATCGGCGTCGAGATGCCAAGGACGGTGTTCGCCCACGGCTGGTGGCTGGTCGGGCGCGACAAGATGAGCAAGAGCCTCGGCAACGCGGTGAATCCGATGGAAATGGCCGAACGCTTCGGCGTGGATCCCTTCCGGTATTTCCTGATGGCGGAAATGTCGCTGGGGCAGGATGCCAGTTTCACGGAGCAGGCCTTCGTGCGACGCTACAACTCGGACCTGGCGAACGATCTTGGCAATCTGCTCAGCCGGGTCATGCGGATCATCGGATCCTCTTTCGAGGGGCGCATCCCCCCCTGCGGGGACCTTGGCGAGGAGGAGATCCGGCTCCGGGACGGAACGCTGGCCGCCGCCGGGGAAATGGTGGCGGCGGTGGAGCGGCTGCGCCTGGACCAGGGCCTCACGGCGCTGACCGGGGCGATCCGCGAGGTCAACCGCTACGTCGAGCATCGCCAGCCATGGACACTGGCGAAAAAGGGCGAGGCCGCCCGCGTGGAACTCGGTACCGTGCTCTATTGCGCGGCGGAAGCGCTACGGATCGTGAGCGGGATGCTCTATCCGACCATGCCGGGGCGGATGCTGCAACTGCGCACCGCGCTCGGATGCAGCGCGGGCGAACCGGATTTCGCGGGACTGAGCGTCTGGGGCGGCCTTCCGCCGGGGGCGGTCACCGGGGGCATGTGCAATCTCTTCCCGCGAATCGAGACAAAGGGGACGGCGGACGAGGGGCCTGCGGAGCCTGCACCCGCCAATCCGCCGGCAGCCAAAGTGAAACCGCAGCCAACCAAGACCGGCGCGACAGGCTCGGAGAAACCGGCCGGCATCGCGGAGATCGGATTCGATGATTTCACGAAGCTGGATTTGCGTACCGCGCAGGTCCTGGCAGCGGAACGGGTGGAGGGGGCCGACAAACTGCTGCGACTCCAGGTGCAGACCGATGGCGGAGCCCGCCAGATCGTTGCCGGTATCGCGAAGCACTATGCCCCCGAAACCCTGGTCGGCAAGCGGGTCGTCATCGTGGCGAATCTCAAACCCGCCCGGATCCGGGGAGTGGAATCACACGGGATGCTGCTGGCGGCAGGCTCCGGCGACACGCTGCGGCTGATCACGGTGGACGGCGACATCGCGGACGGGGCCAAAGTGGGATAATGGCAGAATTGGATTGCGGGAGCGGCCTGCCTTGATATATTTTCATGGTGAGGCCGATCCTGTGGTGGCGGCAATTCTTAATTACAGAGGTTCTGATGGACGACGAAATCGAAATTATCCGGTGGTCCGGAATCTGGAAGGTCGGGCAGGAAGTACGGGTCGGTGCCCGCCTGGCCGACGGAAGAGATGCGCTGCTGGTGGCCTTTCTCGG
>CAZGBW010000157.1:0-3419 GCA_964523995.1 uncultured Victivallales bacterium
AGTTCCCGATCATGATCGCGGGCAGCAAGCCCATCGGAGGAGGATCCGACAGCAGCTGCACCAAAAAGAGAATCCTCTTGCAGCTCGCCTACCCTTGCCGCATCCGCGCCAGGCGGTACGATTTCAAACGCAACACGGCTGCGGTACAAAACCCTGAAATGCTGTCCCAAGCCGGCCTGCTTCACCACCCGTGCTAAATCCTTCCGCAATTCCCTTGCATTAATTGTAGTCACCATATCATGAACCTCCCCTGACAATGTTGAACTTAAGATAAACTCTTTGAGCAAAGCCGTCAAGCAACGGAAGACAGAGAAGCAAGGTGGGGTAGACATTCCTGCCTGCCCGACGGAGCATATGTCCCATGGCAGGCGGCTTGATGCACTTTCTGCTTTCCCAATTTCTGCGTTGCCAGTCGCTGCGCTCCTTGCTGTCGCAGGCTCCAGCCTGTTGCTCGCTAGCTCGCTGCTCTGCTTTACCCCTAGACGCTCCCGCCCCGCCGGTTATGCAGGCAACCCGGTTGCACTTTACCAAATATGTGGAATTATACCGGGGTATTTCGCAAACCTCAATCCCGGATTACAGGCCAAGCTCGTTGAGAATCAGTTCCGCCGGGGTATGGCAGCGCTTGCTCTTGTTGCAGGCGTCGCAGCTCGGCACCACGTTGCCACGCGTGCTGCGCCCTCCCCGTGCCACGGGGACCACATGATCCATCGTGAGTGCCGCCGCGCCAACCTGTTGCCCGCAGTAATGGCAGACGCCCTTGCGCACCTGCTCCTGCCACCAGGGGCTCCGCCGCAGTTCACGCGCCTTCGCCCGCTCAACGGCCACATGCTTCTCATCCTTGCGGATATCCACCCAGTCGTTCACTTAGCCTCTGCGGACGGGGTGGAACCCGTCCCTCCCGGCTCTGCGGACGGGGTGGAATCGGGGGATTGTGCCTGCTTTTCGATGAAATGCCGGACCAGCCGTCCGACCGGCGTGTGCCGGTCCACATCCCGGAAACTCAGCAGCAGGAACAGCCCGATCAGCAGCACCGCAAAGGCGTTGACCATGATGTTGATCACCTTCGCATGGATCGGTCTCCGGAATACCCATTCCCAGAGGGAGAACACGATGTGACCCCCGTCGAGAACCGGCAACGGCAGTAGGTTGATGATCGCCAGATTGATGTTCAGGAACCCGGTGAACCAGACCGCCAACATGAAACTGGCCCGGATCATGTCCACATAACTGGTGATGATCGCCACCGGCCCCCCCACCATGTTGGCGGCCCGGGCGGACTTCCTCGGCGTCGCCAGATCCCGCAGGAAACGCACGATCGCCGAGGCGTGATGCCGGATCTGCGTCATCGGCTTCGGATGCACTTTCGCACTGGTGTCGAGGGATTGCTCCGGCATCTTGAACTGGATGCCGATACGCGTCATCTCATGCTTCTCATCGTAGGCGGGCGTTACCCGCAACACCAGCTCGCGCTGGGCACCATCCACCCGGCGCTGCACGGTCATATCCACCGTCTGGCCGCGGCTGGCGCCGACCCGCTCGATCAGGTGGGACCGGCTGAGTACCGCCTCACCGCCATAGGATACGATCACATCCCCGCTTTCCACGCCAGCCGCCGCCGCGCTCATTCCGGGATCCACCACACCGACGGTGACCGGACTGCAGGGGTCCACGCCGTCCACCATCCGGATGCCATATCGCCACGGTGCCGTTGGCACGTGGACGGTGACGATCTCGCCTGCGGCTTTCCGGATATCCAGGTCCACCGCATCGTACATCGCGGCTTCCTGGATGAAGTGGCTCCACTGGTCAACAGCCTTCCCGTTCACCTTCACCACCCGGTCGCCGATCCGCACGTCCTGCGCATAGAGCGCCGAGTCAGGGGCCACAAAACCTAGCAAGGTGTCCTGGCTGGCGGTGGTCGCGGGCATTCCGATCCAATACACCATCCAGGCCAGAACCAGGGCCAGGATGACATTCCCGGTTGCCCCCGCCAGCGAGACCACGATCTTTTTCCAGGGAGCCACCGGCAACAGAGGCCCGTCCCCCTCATCCTTCCCGGCCCCGGCACCCACCCCGCCGCCGTCCTTGGAACTGCCCTGCACGGCCTGCATCGCCGTGGGATCCAGCTGCGGCAAGGCCACATAGCCGCCAAACGGGATGCAGCCGATCTTGTAGAGGATCCCGTTGATCTTCCGCTTCCAGATCGCCGGGCCGAAGCCGATGGAAAAGACCTCGACCTTGAGACCGCACCAGCGGGCCGTCAGGTAATGGCCCAGTTCATGGATGAAGATCGTCACCCCGAAAAACACGATCACCACGAGCCCGACATAGATGTTGCTGAACAATACTGAAAACATAATGATCACCCTTTCATGAAAAGCACCGCATAGGCATACAGGACCGGGGCCCCGAACAGCAGGCTGTCGAGAACATCCAGCACCCCGCCCATGCCTGGAATGAGCGAACCGGAATCCTTCACGCCGGAGGATCGCTTGAGCAGCGATTCAAACAGGTCTCCCAGCACCCCCACCACCGGCAGCAGCAGGCCGAGGATCAACGCATCGTAACAGCCGAGGGTAAGCACCCCAAGCCGGCCGCCAGCGAAATGATAGAACAACAGGCTCATCAGCAACGAGCTGGCCACGCCCCCGGCCAGGCCTTCCCAGGTCTTCTTGGGCGACAGCCGCGGATACAGCTTGTGCCGCCCCAGGAACCGCCCGGTGAAATAGGCGCCCACATCGGATATCTTCACGACCGCCACCAGGTACAGCACCATCATCCGCCCGGTGGGCCCGACCGTGTGCAGCAGCCCGCCGTCGCGCCAGGCGAATCCCAGACGCGTGAAGTAGTTCATCAGGAACGCCACGTACCAGATGCCCAGCAGCGTGCAGGCAATGGTAACGATCGGCTTGTCATTGTTCCGCTGCGGGAACTGCCGCACAAAGACCGCCAAGGCGACCAGCATCAGCGCCATGTTCTCCCAGCAGTATCCGGCGGCCAGCTGCTCGGGCCGCGGTCCGATCGTCCAGTAGGTGGCCGAAACCACGGCCGCGCCACCCGCCATGCCGAGAAACCGGAACACCGGCAGATTCGCCTTGTCCATCATGGTGTAGAACTCATATTGGGCGAGGGCGCTGATCGCCAGGATCAGGAGCCAGCAGGCGGGCGAGGGCAAAAAGTTCGCCACCACCACCACCATCCCCGCCAGCAAAACACCGCTAACCATCCGCTGTTTCAACATCCCGACCCCACTCTATTCAGCAATGCCTATAACTTGCTCATTCTGTCGCACCCACCACACAGGACCGGTTAAGTTTTCCGGTTAAGGGTATCCGGTTAAGGGTGGCGAGTAAGAAAGCGAGTAAGTGTATCAACACTTAAACCTACACTTAAACCCACTCTTAACCGCCACCCTT
>CAZGBW010000157.1:3519-6617 GCA_964523995.1 uncultured Victivallales bacterium
TTCGCCTGCACCGCCCCCGACCCGATCCCGCCGAAACGCCGCTGCCGCCCGCGGTAGGCGGCGATCGCCTCCGCGAACTGCGACTGCCGGAAGTCCGGCCAAAGCACGGGCGTCACATACAGCTCGGCGTACGAGAGCTGCCAGAGCATGAAATTGCTCAACCGCAGCTCTCCACTGGTGCGGATCATCAGGTCCGGATCCGGCACGTCCGGCAGGTAAAGATGCGCCGCGACCGCCGCCTCGTCCACATCGCTCTCCTTCATCACCCCTGCCTGGACCTTCGCCGCGATCTGCCGCGCGGCCGCCGCGATCTCGGTCCGCCCGCCATAGCTGAGCGCCAGGATGAGCTGCCCGGCGGTGTACGATGCCGTCGCCGCCATCACCCGCCGCAGCGAACGCTGCACCATACCGGGCAGATCCTCCATCCGCCCCATCACCCGCAGACGGACCCGGTTCTTGTGCAGCAACGGCTCCTCCCGCTCCAGGAACCGCCGCAACAGCCGCATCAGCCCCTGGACCTCCGAAACCGGGCGAACCCAGTTCTCGACGCTGAAGGCGTAAAGCGTCAGGTACTCGACACCGATATCCCGGCAGGCCTGAATCACGGCCCGCACGGATTCCGCACCCTCCTCGTGCCCCTTGATCCGGGACATCCCGCGCTGCTGCGCCCAGCGGCCGTTGCCGTCCATGATGATGGCCACATGCCGCGGGACGGGCGTTTCCGGCACTTCCGCAGGGCCGCCCACCGGGTTCATCCCGGTGGGGGCAAACGTTTTCTGAAGGGAAACGGCCATGTTGTCAACTTCCTTCACCACCGGCACAAGGCCGGCGGGATCGCCAGCATCCGGTTCATATACTCCGCCTACAGCGCGATGCGCAGCGTGCTCTCCCGCTTCGGCCCGACCGAAAGGATGCCCAGCTTCACCCCGGTAATCTTGCACAGGTATTCGACATAGTCCCTCGCCACCTTCGGCAGGTCCTCGTATCGGGTCACCGCGCTGGTGCTGACGCCCCAACCCGGCATCTCCTCATAGACCGGCTTGCACTTGGCAAGGATGCGCGTACTGGCGGGCACGCTCTTCAGCCGCTTGCCCTCGTACTCGTACGCCGTGCAGATGCGGATGGTCTTGAAATGGTCCAGCACATCGAGCTTGGTCATGGCCCAGTAGTCCACGCCGTTGATCTGTGCGGAATACCGGCCAACCACCGCGTCAAACCAACCGCAGCGCCGCGGACGCCCGGTCGTCGCGCCGAATTCGCCGCCAACCGAACGCATCGTCTCGCCATCGGCATCGAAGAGCTCCGTCGGGAAGGGTCCCTCGCCGACCCGCGTGGTGTAGGCCTTGATCACGCCGATCACGCGGTCTATCCGATGCGGGGGCACCCCGCTGCCGGTCGCCGCCCCGCCCGCGGTCGTGTTCGAGGAGGTCACGAAGGGGTATGTGCCGAAATCAACGTCCAGCATGGTGCCCTGCGCCCCCTCGAACAATAGCGATTTCCCGGCCGCCACGGCCTCATTGAGCAGCGCCACCGTGTCGGTCACATACGGGCGGAGCTTTTCCGCAGCATCCAGGTAGTCCGCCAGCAGGGCCGCCTCATCCAGCGGACTCCCGCCCAGGGCTTCCAGCACGCGGTTAGCCTCGTCGAGCCGGGACTTGAGCAAGTCCGGGAAATCCGAGGCCAGCAGATCACCGGCCCGCAACCCGACGCGCGATATCTTGTCGCTGTAGCAGGGTCCGATCCCGCGCTTGGTGGTGCCGAGCTTCTCCCCCGCCGCCAGCAGTTCCTCACGGGCGGCGTCAATGGCGCCGTGGTACGGGAACACGATGTGCGCCCGGTCGCTGACAAACAGCCGGCCCGCCACCCGCTTGCCAGCCCGCTCCACCTCGGCCATCTCATCGAGCAGGGCGCGCGGATTGACCACCAGCCCGTTGCCGATGACACATTGCTGGCGATCGCGCAGGATGCCGGACGGAATCAGGTGCAGCACATATTTCTCATTGCCGATCTTCACCGTATGGCCAGCGTTGTTGCCCCCCTGGAAGCGCACGACGATATCCACATCCTCCGCCAGCACATCAATAATTTTACCCTTGCCCTCATCGCCCCACTGGGCCCCGATCAATACTGTATTCGGCATGATTCCGTTCTCCTTCCAATTTTCAGCTATTCCTCACCGCCTCGATCAATGTTTCCGCCACGTATTCCTGCATCGCCACCGTCAATTCCGGATATACCGGCAGGGCAAGCACGTCCGCCGCCGCCCGCTCGCTTTCCGGGAAGTCGCCCGCCACATACCCCAGGTTCTTGAAACAGTCCTGCAGGTGCAGCGGCACGGGATAATAGACATCGCAGCCGACATTGGCCGCGGCCAGCCGCTGGCGCACCCGGTCGCGGTCGGGCACGCGCACCACATACTGGTTGTAGATGTGCGGGTTGCGCACGCCACTCGCGCGATACACACTCACCGGCGCCTGCACCGGTGTGCCGGCGAACAGCCGGTCGTAGCGGGCCGCGTTCTCGCGCCGCGCCGCATGCCACGATTCCAGATGCTTGAGCTTGATGTCCAGGACGGCGGCCTGCAACGCGTCCAACCGGAAGTTGCCGCCGATCAGGCGATGATAGTATTTCGGCTCCATGCCGTGATTGCGAAGCTGCCGCAATCGCGTCCCGAGCGCGGGATCGCTCGTAACCGTCAACCCGCCGTCCCCGAAGCCCCCAAGGTTCTTCGACGGGAAAAAGCTGTAGCAGCCTGCATCGCCCATGCTGCCGACCCGTTTGGCGCCAGCCGCGCCGGGATAGTCCGCACCAATCGCCTGGCAGGCATCCTCGACCACATGCAGCCCGACCGTCGCCGCCACCGCCATCAGCCCGTCCATATCCGCCGCCTGCCCGAAAAGATGAACCGGCAGGAGCGCCTTGACCCGGACCCCCGGAAACCGCAAGGCCGCGCCCTCCACCGCCTCGCGTGCCCGGACCGGATCCAGGTTGTAGCTCACCGGGTCAATATCCGCGAAGACCGGGACCGCCCCCAGCCGCACGATCGAGCCGGCGGTCGCGAAAAACGAGAAGGGCGTTGTCACCACGCCGTCGCCCGG
>CAZGBW010000158.1:0-6592 GCA_964523995.1 uncultured Victivallales bacterium
CGGAGGATGTCGCCCGCAAGATCTGGCCTTGGATGGACGGCTTGAGCCCGCTGCCTTTTTTCCCCGGCGTAAGCCCCGGCTGGGACACGACCCCCCGTTGCCCGCCGCCTGCGCACAAGCCGGTCGGCGACCGGCGTCGATGGCCAGGGGTGGACACGGTCGTGAACGAAACCCCTGCCGCGTTCGGCGATCTAGTGCGGGCGGCCGTCGCGTGGTTGCGCGAGCACCCGCAGGTCTCGCCGGTCCTCACCGTGGGCTGCTGGAACGAGTGGACGGAGGGCCACTACCTGTTGCCGGACAATCAGCATGGCTATGGCATGCTGAATGCACTGGCGCACGGACTCGGGGTCGGATCGGCCTCGGCCAATGATTTTGTGAAGGTCATGGAACTCACATGAAAGCGATAAACGAGCGCATGAATGGGAATGGAAAGGCATGGATGGAACTCACATGAAAGCGATAAACGAGCGCATGAATGGGAATGGAAAGGCATGGCCGGTGGCGCTGCAATACCTGACGTCGGCGGAGTTCAACGCCGGCGGCCTGCCGTTCGCCTTGCGTTGCGACGGCCAGCAGGTCGACGACTGGCAGTGCCGCCGCGGCGAAGGGTCGATTGCTTTGCACAGCGCCGCTGCGGGGCTGGACGTTTCCTGGATCGCCGTCCGGCGCGGCGCGGGTTGGGAATTCGAATGCCGACTGGCGAATCCGGAAAAGAAGCCAAGCGGTCTGCTCGACGGCATCGAGTTCTTCCGTCTCCGCCTGCCCATCGCGGCCGATGACTTGCCGGTGGTCCACCACAGCGGCGGCGGGCTGACCGATGCGGTCTTCCCCAGCTCCGCCTGGCGCGTCAAGCGCACAGAGCTCCCGGACTGGGCCGCGCTCCGGCTTGAGGGTGACCACGGACGCAGTTCCAACAAGGACCTGCCGCTCTTCATCCTCTCCGACGACCGCGATCAGGGCGGCCTGGCCTTTGTGGTCGGCTATTCCGGCAACGTGGTCACTACCATCCTGCGCGATGTGGATTACCGCTCGGTGCTGGTAACCTGCTCCGTCCGCGGCCTGCAACTGCGCCTGCCGCCCGGGGAATCGGTGCGGCTTGGTTCGGTTCTCGTCGTGCCTTACGAGGGGGATATTCACACCGGCCGCAACCTGCTGCGGCGAACGTTGCGCGAGCAGATCTGCCCGGCGTCGCCCGGCGGGCGTGTACGACCGGAAGTGACCTATGTCCACTGGTTCGGGATCGAAAACAAGTTTACGGCGGCGACCCTCCTGCGGGAGGCCGACACCGTGGCCGGCCTGGGGGCCGAAGTGTTCGAGGCCGATGCGGGTGTTTTCCTGCAAGGCACGCACGAGCATTACGGCGCCGGAAACTGGGGCGAGGAGAACCGCAAGAAGTTCCCGGAGGGACTGACGTCGTTTGCCGACGCCATTCGCGCCAGGGGCATGCGTTTCGGGCTCTGGTGCGAACCGGAGACGGTCGAGGCAGGCACCAGGATCGACGTGGAACATCCCGAGTGGCTGATCAGGCGTCCGGTGCCGAATGACAAGCGGCACCTGTTCGACTTCTCGAATCCCGAGGCGGCGGCCTACATGGCGCGCCTGGTCGGCGACATGATCGAGACGTACGGGGTCCAGTGGTCGCGGGTGGATAGTAATCTCAACCCCGACGAATACTGGGCGACGATCGCCGATCCCGGCGAGCGTGGATTCCGCGAACTGCGCCACTGGGAAGGTTGGTATCGTTTCCTCGACGCTCTGATGGGGCGTTTCCCCAATTTGCACATCGAGGGCTGTTCCTCCGGCGGGCGGCGCATCGACCTGGAAATGCTCAGGCGCAGCCACAACTTCTGGATCAGCGATAACACCAATTTCGCCGCCACCGTCCACCAGCACATTGGCGGCGCCAACCGCTGGCTGCCTTCGCACCTGCTCAACATGGAGGCGGTCAAATACCCCTTGTTCCCCAAGCACGTCCGTCCCTACGACCAGGTCGGCGACGAGACCTTCAGCGACTTCTGGCTGGCCACCCTTATGGGCGGGCTCTTCGGTCTCGGCGGCCCGCATTCGCAGTACCCCGATGCGGTTAACCAGAAGTTCAAACGCTTCATCGGGAAGTACAAGGAAATCCGGCATCTGCTGGAAGGCGATTTCTATCCGCTCCTGCCGCAGCCCTCGACCAGCGCCGACTGGGACGCCTGGCAGTTCCACGACCCGGATAGCGGTACCGGCCTGCTGCTAATCTTCCGCATGCGCGGCGGCCCGGACACGTTCGCCCCGTGCCCCCGGGCGCTGGACCCCGAACGCGCCTATCGCCTGTGTTTCTTTCCATCCGCACGGACCGTGGAAATGTCCGGCGCCGCTCTGACTGGCGGCGAGTTGGAAATCCAGTTGGCCCCGTGGGGCGCGGAGATCGTTACGTATGAATAAACACAACTACACCGACAACAAAGCGCCGCATGGCGCGGTACCGTGGACGGACCGGGGCTCCTTTACAAGTAGCAGCTCCGAGGCGTGAACGTGATGACCCAGTATCCCCACATGGCGATTACCGATCCCCGACCGCTGCGGCCGGGCGATCTGGTCGGGCAGGGGTTGCCGTTCTATGCCGGCAGGATTGCCATGGCTTACGACGTGCAGGGGGAAGCGGGCACCCGCGTGGTTACCCGGTGCGGCGATTTTGCCGTGAAGGAGATCAGGGCAGGGACGTACAACGCCAGCAGGGGGTCTGGCTGGCGGGTCAGGTGTCCCGGCGGCTCGATCAAGCCTTGAGGGCGTCCGCCACGCGCTGAGTTGCCGCGGGATCGGGCGCTCCCTGTTCGTTGACGGGGTGCGCCGGTTCCAGCACCGGGACAAGATCAAGGTGTGGGGCTTCGGACTCCGGCTTGCCTTGCAGCCGGTTGCTCATGCAGGTGGCGAGATGCCGCGCGTGGAGTTCGGGGTCCATGCTAAGCAGGCTGACGGGGAAAGGGTATTCGATCCCGGAACCCTTGTTGGCGTGGGACACCACCATGAGCTGGTCGGGAACACGGATACCCAGTTCCGCGATGGCGGAGGCGACGCCTTGCGATAACACATCATCCAGGATCAGCAAGCCGTCGGGTTTTTCCCCGCAGAACCAGATTTCGCGGAAGACCTCCCAGCCCGCGCCGGGCCAGGCGGGATGAAGGTCGTCCCGGACCCATTCGGGATGGTAGGGCAGGCCGTGTGCGGCGAGTGCCTCCTGGACGTGCGTCGATAACGGCACGGCTGCGTCGCGCGAGGACCAGCCGAGCATTGCCAGGCGTCGACGGCCTTGGCCGACCAGATGCTGCACACCGGCGGCGATCAGGGGCAGGGATTGCAATCCGGCGGTCGAGGCCGAGTTCATACTCACCATGGGGATTCCCTGGCGCTCGATTTCCCGAAGCAGGGAATCCTCAAGGGCTCCGCCAACGATGACGAGGCCTTGCAGGCGGTGGGCGCGTATGTCCTCGACGAATTCCGGCGAGGTTACGCCAGGATCCCGTGTGGCGGTGAAATCCTTGAAGCCTATGTAGCCGCGGGCCAGGTAGCCCTCGGCGTTCAGGAGGCGACGAACTTCCTGGAAGACCCTGCGCGAGAAGAACGGGAAGTTGGCCTGCCCGATGTTGTGGTCCAGCAACACGCCCACGGTGCTGCGCGGCGAGACGGCGCGCACGAAGGTGCCGCTGCCCTGCTGTCGGTCCACCAATCCGTCCTGGGCAAGGCTGTTCATGGCCTCGCGTAGCGTCAACAGGCTGACCCCGAAATGCCGAGCGAGCCGGCTTTCGGAGGGCAGCTTGTCACCCGCAGCATGGTTTCGGCGGATTTCCTCCCGCAGCAGGATCTCGACCTGGTGGTAACGCGGTTGTCTGGATTTCATGAAAAATCCTTTCTGACACATTTAATGACTTCATGATAATCTATTGCTGCCGTGAATAAAGCAAGCAAATTATCTTTTGAAATAAGGAATAATGCATTCGATGTGTTGATGAAAAAATCATTAAATGTGTTTTGACATCGGGCGCCATCCTCCGGTACATTCGCTTGCGTTCGGCGGCAATCCGTTGAGAGGCACCAGGAGATAGGAGATAAGCTGAAATCATGAAGCGAAAACGTTGCGCAATTGTGGGGGTGGGGCATCGGTCCCACTCGTGGATTCCGGAAATTGTGAAGACCTATCGGGAACAGGCGGAACTGGTGGCCTTGTGCGATCCGGTCGTGGTTCGATGTCATGATGTGCTGGGCTATTTTGGTGTTCAAGCGGCCGTCTACGGCGATTATGACCGGATGCTGGCGGAAGTGAAGCCGGATCTGGTGATTGTGGTGACGCCTGAGCATGCGCATGTGGATTGCATTGTGAAGGCGCTGGACGCGGGTTGTGAGGTGGCGACGGAGAAGCCTTTGTGTGTCTTGGCGGAGGATGCCGTGCGGATCCTCGAGGCTGAACGCCGCAGCGGGAAAAAGGTGTTCATGGGATTCAATTACCGGCACATCCCGCTTTGTTCAAAAATCAGGGAGGTCGTGCTTTCCGGTGCGATCGGGCGGCCGGTTTCCGCCGACTTGACGTGGTATCTCGACTACAGGGGGCATGGGGCTTCCTACTTCCGGCGCTGGCATCGGTTGATGGCCAAGTCGGGGGGGCTGTTGATCACCAAGGCGACGCATCATTTCGATCTGGCGAACTGGTGGCTGAATGATCGCCCTGAGAGCGTGTTCGCGCGCTGTGCCCTCAACTTCTTCGGCAAGGGCAGGGGCAGGTTCCGCGGGACCCGCTGCCGTGACTGTGCCCACCAGGGGGACTGCGAGTTTTACTTCGACATCATGGATCGCGAGCGCAAGAGCCTGGAGCTGGGGTACAAGGTGAACATCGTGCGGGACTACGAGGGCGACACGTGCGTGTTCTCTGAGGATATCGACATTTATGACACGATGGCGGTGATGGTCCGCTATACGGGTGGCGCCATCCTGAACTACACCTTGAATGCCTCAACGCCTTTCGAGGGCTGGAATCTGGCGATCAACGGCACCAAGGGGCGCCTGGAGTCGAAAATCACCGACAACAAGCCCAGCCCCGGCTGGCAGGAGCGTTTCCAGATTGTCGCCCCGGACGGGGCGCTGCAGAAAGGCAAGGGCTTCCGGGTGACGGACTGGCCGGCGAACTACAGCATCCACATCATGCCGCACGACGGGGATGACTACGAGATCAAGCTGCCCAATATCGCCGACGGGCATGGCGGCGGCGACTGGAAGATTTTCGATGCCCTCTTCAAGGGTACACTGGCTGGAGGGGACCCGCTGGGGCTCTATGCCTCCGCGATCGACGGGGTTTCCAGCATGATCATTGGTGCGGCCGCCAACTCCTCCGCCTCGACGGGGCAGCCGGTGGCGGTCCGGGACCTTCTGGGTGGGTGGTATTGGGTTGATGGGGGCAGGGGAGTGCGGGCGGATCCGCCGGGGAGACGGGCATGAACTTGAATGTGCTGGATTGGCTGATTGTCTGCATCCCGCTGCTCGGGGTGGGCTGGGTGACATGGTATTGCAACCGGTATATGAAATCGGTGGCCGACTTTCTTGCCGCTAGCCGTTGCGCGGGTCGGTATCTGCTGTGCGTGGCCTCCGGCGAGGCCGGCTATGCGGTCATCAGCGCGGTCGCTGCGGCAGAGGTGTTCAGCAAAGCCGGCCTGACCATGACGTTCTGGGGGCTTCTGACCGCCCAGGTGGGGTTGGTCCTCGGGCTGCTCGGGTTTGTCGTTTACCGGTTTCGCGAAACCCGGGCGCTCACGCTCGCGCAGTTCTTTGAGATCCGGTACAACAAGCCCGTCCGCGTCGCCTCCGGGTTCTTGATGTTTGTATCGGGCATCATCAATTTTGGCATTTTCCCGGCGGTCTCGGCCAGATACTTCGTTTACTATTGCGGCTTTCCCGAATCCCTGTATGTCGCGGGGACGAGCGTGCCCACTTTTGCCGTGATCATGGTCGTTTACCTGACAGCCACCCTCTGGCTGACCTTGGGCGGCGGACAGTTGACGATTTTGGTGGTGGACGCCATTGAGGGAATCATTGCCGGGGTCGGCGGGATCTGCGTGCTCCTGCTGATGCTCTCCATGTTCCCTTGGAGCCATATGGTGGAAACGTTGCTGAACCGTCCGCCAGGCCAATCCATGGTGAACCCGTTTGATACCTCAAAAGTGCAGGACTTCAACATCTGGTATGTGCTGATCGGGATAATCGTTAGCGTTTACGGGCTGCGCGCATGGCAGGGGAACCAGGGATTTTATAGCGCTGCGCGCACCCCTCATGAGGCCAGAATGGGCGGCGTGCTCGGCTCGTGGCGCTCGCTCGCCTCTGGTGGTCTCGGCATGCTGGGCGTTATCTGCGCGTTGACTTTCCTGAACGACCCGCACTATGCCGACCAGTCTGTCGGCCTCCATGCAGCCATCAATAATATCAGCAACCCGCAAATCCGGGAACAGATGTCCCTGCCGATGGCAAGCGCCTACTACATGCCGCACGGGTTCCGGGGGTTCATCTGCCTGTCCATGATCTTCCTGCTGCTTGCCAACAGCGGGTCCTACATGCACTCGTGGGGGTC
>CAZGBW010000159.1:0-6580 GCA_964523995.1 uncultured Victivallales bacterium
GCCTCCGGATGTGCGTGAGGTCCTGCATGATGATCAGCGCACCGATCCGGAGGTTCTCCCGGCTGCGCAGGGCGGTACCACGGACCTTGAGAAGGAGATCGCGCCCGTCGGTCGTCTCCACCTCGCCCTCCACCGGCCCGTCGCCCGCCATGGCATTCCGCAGCAACCGCTGAAGGCTGGCATTCCGCACGAGGGATTCGACTGGATTGCCCATCACCTCGCGCCCCTCTAGCTGCAGGAGGGTGATTGCCGCCTGGTTGATGTGAATAACGTTCCGGTCCACATCCACCGCCAGGATCCCCTCGGCCATGGAATCAAACACCGCCTCGCGGGTGTTGCGTTCATGAAAGAGCTGGTTCAGCCGCCGATCCAGAAGTTCCGCCATGCGGTTCATCTCCCCGGAAAGAGCCGCCATCTCCTCGGAGCCGGAAAGGGGAAGCCGATAGGCAAGTTCGCCCGCCGAGAAACGCGCCGCGCCTTCCCGCATCGCCTCCAGCGGCCGCGTCAGGCGGCGCGATACATAAAGCCCGGTCAAGGCGGCCAGCAGGATCATGAACACCGCCCCGCCCGCCACCTGATGGATAATGTCCCGCATCGCCTCGTCAATGTCGTTAACCGGCACGGCCACGCGCACGAACATCACATCGCGGCCATCCTCCTTCACGGGCCAGACCACATACAGCATGCGCTGGCGCACGGTGCTGCTGTAGCGCACCACGGCGCGGGGCGTGCCCGCCATGGCGGCCTCGACCTCCGGGCGGCGCAGATGGTTCTCCATCACCTGCGGATCCTCGTGCGAATCCCCGATCACCCTCCCGTCGGCCAGCAGCACGGTCAGCCGCAGCGGCAGGCGACGACCCAGCGTGTTGCAGAGGCCTGCAATCCTTTCCTGGGGCATCACACCGCCGTCCGGGCTACGCAGGGCCTGTTCGAACAGCACCGCCTGCGAATGCAGGTCCCGTTCCAGTTGGCGCCGGTGCAGCTCCCCGGACCGCCGCAAGGCGAACCAGGACACCAGCACCAGCGAGACAAGGATAATCAGCAGGTATGAAGGGTAGATCTGCCAGAGCAGCCGTCGGCTTTTCATCATCGTTTCCCCAGGTGCCTTGTTTAGCATGTGTCTTGTTTAGCAGATGTCGTGCTCAGACGGAGGTGGCAAACCGGTATCCCACGCCGCGCACGGTTTCGATCAGGCGACCGCGTGTCTTCAGTTTTCTCCGCAGTCCCACGATCTGCACATCCACCGATCGGTCCGTCACCGGATAATCCTCACCCTTGACGGCATCCACGATCTGATACCGAGTGAACACCACGCCCGGCCTCCTGGCCAGCGTCTCCAGCACCCGGAATTCGGTCAGGGTCAGGTCCACCGGACGGCCGCCGATACGGACCTCGTGATGCAGATTATCAATCTCGATGTCACCGCGGCGCAGGACCTTCGACGCTGCCTCGCCCGCCGTATCCGCCGTCCGGCGCCGGATGGCCCGCACACGGGCCAGCAGCACACGCGGGCTGAAGGGCTTCGTCACGTAGTCATCAGCCCCCAGTTCCAGCCCGGTGACGATGTCCGCCTCGGCGCTCTTGGCCGTCAGCATGATCACCGGAACCGCCGTGGTCTTCTCATCCGCCCGCAGCCGCCGGCATACCGTCAGCCCGTCCATCCCCGGCAGCATCAGATCCAGCAGCACCAGGTCCGGGGGACTGGCCAAAGCAGCCTTGAGCCCCTCTTCCCCGGTACTGCGGCAAGTCACCTTGTAATTCTCCTTCTCAAGATTGAAGCGGATCAGTTCCTGAATATCCTCTTCATCCTCGATCACCAGTATCCGCTCTCCAGCCATGCGACCTCCCGTCATTCACCCGCGTTGACCGCCCCGCCGCGAATCTACAATCTCCCACATCGGGAATCAAGCGTAAGACCACCGTGTTAGGGTTTCGTTAGTCGCCCGTTCCTTTTCGGCAAGGCGCATCCGACACGGCGACCGCCGCCAGAAGCGCACGGATGTCGCGCGGGGTGATATCTCCAATGGTGCCGATCCGGAAACAGTCGGCCATCGAGACCTTGCCGGGGTAGATGACAAATCCGCGCGCCTTCAACTCCTCGTAGAACGTCCGGAAGCTGAAGTTCGCGGGATTGCGGAACGAGGTGATGAAGGGGGAATGCAAGGTCCGGGCGATGGCGGCAATGCGCTCGCCGATCTGCGCCGCCAGCTCGCGGGTCGGTGCCAGGATCAGCGCCCGCACCCGCCCGGACCACGGGTCGCGGCAACGCGGCAACGCGGTACCGCTCACTATCGGTCAATGGCCCGCCCGTGTCGGGATTTAAACCGGTACGGGATACCGGGCCGCTGGATTCCGCCCCGCTAACACGATTCTAATGCTGGCGTGTTCGAATCGGTCGTGCTAGGGTAATCCCGTCGAAGTGAAGAGGACGAATATCGGGAGGGCATATGCCGGGAGAACGGATTCTGGTCATCGAGGATGATGAGGATATTCAGGAACTGATCCGGTTCAATCTGGTGAAGGACGGCTGCAAGGTAAGTTGCAGGAGGAGCGCCGAGGAAGGGTTGAAGGCCGTGGCCCTGAACGTGCCCGATCTCATACTCCTGGACCTGATGCTGCCCGGCATGGACGGCCTGTCCGTCTGCCGCCGACTGCGCGCGGACGACAGGACCCGGGCCATCCCCGTGATCATGCTGACCGCCAAGGGAGGCGAGGCCGACATTGTGACCGGACTGGAGCTGGGGGCGGATGATTACATTCCCAAGCCGTTCAGTCCGCGTGTGCTGCTGGCCAGGATCAGGAGCCTCCTGCGCCGGACGGAAAGCGAGAAGGAGGTCGCCAAGAGCACCCTGCGGCGCGGCGACATCGAGATTGACAACCTGCATCACCAGGTGCGCCTGGCCGGCAAGGCGGCGGAACTGACGCTGACCGAGTTCCGCGTGCTGGAGTTCCTGGCGCGCCGGCCGGGCGTGGTGTTTACCCGCTATCAGATTGTGGATGCGGTCAAGGGCGAGGACTATCCGGTCACGGACCGCTCGGTGGATGTGCAGATTGTCGGACTGCGCAAGAAGCTCAAGACATACGGCAAACTTGTGGAGACGGTACGCGGGGTCGGCTACCGCTTCAGCACGGCCGCATCCTAGGAACACGGGAGATATGATGAGAAGAACGCGGTTGCCTTGGCAGTTGTATCCCTCCTACCTGCTCATTATCCTGGTATCGCTGGCCGTGGTATCCTGGTACGCGCTGCGCCGGACGGAGGCCCTGCACCGGGCGCAGCTGGAACGGGACCTGGCGTCCCAGGCGGTACTGATTGAACAGGCGATTCGCGACCCGGAGGGCAACCCCCTTCCTGCCGAACGGATCCGCATCCTCTGCCGGGAACTCGGGGCGAGGCTGCCCATCCGGATCACCGTCCTGCTCGCGGACGGGAAGGTCATCGGGGATTCGGCGGAGGATCCCGCCAACATGGAGAATCACCGCAACCGGCCCGAGGTGCAGGCGGCAACCGGCAGATGGGCGGTACCGGGCTGGGATTGGCGATTGTCAAGCATATCGCCATGGCGCACGGCGGACGCATCACCGTGGAAAGTGTCCTCGGAGAAGGTAGCGTGTTCCGGCTGCACCTGCCCTCCCCCGCAATCTCACCTGAACACAACAATGTCCTCACAGTCGGCCAACGTGAATTCGTTCTCATACCCGGTATTGGCAATGAAATACAATCCATCAATAACAAGCAGACGGGGGGAATTGATGAACTTCACAGGCAGACAGGCCCACGAGGAGACAATCGGCTTTATGAAGCAGCTTAAATGTTGCCTTGCATCCGGAAGAGCGCTAAATTTCGCATCGCTCCTGGGGGTGGCTGGCATGGGGCATGACGTTGCCGTCAGGGCTCTCGGTGATCTGGTGGCGATGAACGAGGTCGAGGTGCTCTGCCCGGTCATGATGGAGGGGAAGGACACGCTCACGTTTCATCCGCTCGAGTACTACCGGCTGGTCGGGCCCGCTGATCGTGATTTCCTCTGGGAAACCGAGATCGAGGAGGAGCGGCACGCCGGGGGCGGCATGAAGGAGGCCAAAACACCCTTCGCGCAGGACATCCCCGAGAGGGTGTGGGATTTTGGATGGTTATGGCCGGATCGCCCGTATGCTTTCAATGCGGGATATGCCGGGGTACAAGGCGGTTAATCAAGGAAAGGACGGGTCATGAGTTTACATTTCTTCAAGGCGATGGAACGGATCAAGCGCGACATCCTGGAACTCGGAGCCATGGTGGAGGACCGTCTGCATAAGGCGGTGATCGCGGTGATAGACCGGGATGCGGAACTGGCTGCGGATGTCATTACGCGGGACGTTGAGGTGGATGCGAAGGAAGTCATCATTGAGGAGGAGCTGCTCAAGATCCTGGCACTCAACCAGCCCGTTGCCGTGGACCTGCGGTTCCTGGTGGCCACGCTGAAGATCAACAGCGATCTCGAGCGCATCGGCGATCTGGCGGTCAATATCGCCGAACGGGCCCAGGTGCTGAACCGCAAGGCGCACGATGCGGTCCCGGTGGATCTGGCGCAGATGTCCGAGGCGGTCGAGGCGATGCTCCGGCGCAGTATTGACGCGCTCGTCAATCTGGATACGCAGGCCGCAATATTGGTCTGTCAGGAGGATGACCAGATTGACCGGATGAAACACGATAATGACGATGTGATCAAGAAGCACATGGCCGCCGCGACCGACAAGAAGGACATTGACGTGCTCGTCGCCCTGCTGCGGGTGACCCGCGACCTGGAGCGGATCGCGGACCACGCCACGAACATCGCCGAGGATCTGATTTACCTCACCGAGGGTCGGATCATCCGCCACCACGCCGACGAGTACGTCCGCGAGCACGCACCGGCCTGATCAAATTCCATATCCAACCGTTATACGCGGCGGGCCGTCACCGCAGATGATCGTTCCACCCCATGGAACTTGATGGAAAAACCAGGAAAAGCCTGCATTCATCTTGTTCCGTCATGCCTTGCCCCCTGTTCTCTCGCAGGGGACCAAAACAGTAACCACCGTTCCTGCATTCCTGTCGGGGCGGATGGTAACCCCGCCGCCCAGCATGGCGGCACGCTCCTTCATGCCCAGCAGCCCGAGCGACTTCGGACCGTCAAGCGCCTCCTCGGTGATGCCAGAGCCATTGTCGCGGACACGCAACAGGATGTCCTTGCCCTGCACGCCTAGCCGGACGCTCGTACGAGTCGCACCGGAGTGACGCGCGACATTGGTGAGGCACTCCTGGAGTATCCGGAACAAGGCCGTTGAAACGGCAGGATCCGTATCCGGAAACACATCAGGCACGTTCACCCTGCACTGGATCCCGGAGCGGGCCTGGAAGCGCTGGAGCTCGAAGCGGATCGCCGGCCCCAGCCCAAGGTGATCCAATACCACGGGGCGGAGTTCCGTGGCTAGTTCCTGCACAGTGACCGTCGTGGCGGCCACGACCTCGATGGCGCTCGCGGCTCGGGCCTTCATGGCTGCCAGTTCCGGAGATCCTTCCATCTTCTCCAGCGCACGGGCAATCCACCCCAGATCCATCTTGATCGCCGTGAGATTCTGCCCCAGGTCATCATGGATATCCCGCGCGATACGGGTACGCTCCTCCTCGCAGGCATTTTCCAGACGGGTGAACAGCCCGCGCAGCATTTCGCGGGATTGAATCAGTTCCCTCTCCATACGCCTGCGCTCGGTAACATCCCGGATCGACACCAGCACGTAGTCCTGAGAACCGTAATGCATGGAGATCGGATGAATCTCGATGAGGATCAGACTCCCGTCTTTCCGCTTGAATCGCACGTCGCAGGGCGGCACGTTCCTCACCCTGCTGAACCGGGCGCACAATCCATGAATGTACGGCAGGTCCTCGGGCAAGTGCAGATCGTCGAGACGTAGAGCCGCGAACTCCTCCATCGTGTAGCCCAGCATGTCAAGGCACGCCTTGTTTGCCAGGACAAATAGCCTGGCGTTGACGTCTATCAGGAACAGGCCGTCAGCGTCATTGTCGAATATCGTCCGGAAGCGTGCCTCGGATGCCGCGTGAGCCTGCTCCGCTTTCTTCCGGTCCGTGATGTCCAGGATCAACCCTTGAACATGAGTCACGTTCCCGGCGCGGTCGCGGACAGTCCGCGTGTTGTCTTGCATCCAACGGACCTCCCCATCCCGGCGGATCAGGCGGTATTGCTGGACGAATTCGTTGATGCCGTTCTTCAGGAAGCCAGCCACCTCGGCCTCTAACCGGGGCACGTCATCCGGATGCGTGATGCCGGGCCACGATATCCGCCCGGAAATAAAGTCCTCGGCACTGTATCCGAGTTGCCGGACATTCCCGGATGCGTATTCGACGGGCCATCCATCGGCCACACCCCAGAGGAAAACCATCACCGGACTGCGCTCGATGATGGTTTCGAGTTCCTGTGCCTTGAGGAGCGCCGCCTGCAGCCGGGCCTCCGCCACCTTCCTGGCGGTTATGTCCACCAGCGCCATCCGGGCGTCATCGGGCGCTAGCGCATCGCCGTCATCCGGCACTTGTGCGGACCGC
>CAZGBW010000160.1:0-6538 GCA_964523995.1 uncultured Victivallales bacterium
TTTTATAGAGGGTTACATCAGGTGGCCAAAATCAGCCCGCAAAACGGGGTTGCTGGCGGCATCCTGCATCCCGCGTGTCCCAGGTGCGACCGTGACGGGACCCCGGCGTCCATGGTCATTGCTCGGCGCGCGGTGTCTGTGCATGCAGGCGCTGCAGACCGGCCAGGCACCTGGCCTGCGGCGAGACGGCGCCTTTTGCGTTTTCCCAGTTCGTGACGGTGAGGGTGGACACGCCGACGGCGGTGGCGAATTCGGACTTGCTCATCCCGTGTCGCGCCCGCAGGTTGGCAATCGTGCGGCCGGTCGGTTTGAAGGCCGTGGCGCGGCGAACGGGCGTCTTGGCCGCCGGCTGCTTTCCGGCCGGCATTGCGGCGGGCGGTGGGAGTGCGGCGGGTGCGGCGACGACAGGAGGTCCGGCCTTCCTGCCCGACGGTTCCGCGCCGGCCTCCAGCTCCACACCGAACACGGCGGAAAGATCGCCTTCCGCGAGCGTGCGGCGGCGAGTGCGGCGCGAGCCATCGCCGGTGATGGCACCGACGGCCGCCTCGGCGCTAAGCAGGTCCTGATGGTCCACGCCGCGCAGCAGGAAGAGCAGATCGGGCTGCTCGTCCAGCCTGGCCCCGATCCCGTACATCACGGCGGCGATGTGTTTGCACATGCTTGCCGAGTCGGGGCAGCTGCACGTGTACTTGATCTCGCCCGGTTTCGGGAAAAGACCTTGCTGCGGATCGGTGACCGTCCGCATGATTTCATCCGAAAGCTTCCCCTGCAGCAATTCGATCAGCGAGCCGATTTTTCCGGTGCAGCGCTGTTTCAACGTCGTCCAGGCATCGCCCTTCAGTTCCTGGATGGTCACCTTGACCTTGTAGAGGCTGGAGCCGGAAACCATGGCGTCAACGCTGCCGCGCGCAATGCCCAGATGGCAGACCGAGCCGTTGCGCAAATAGGTTCGTCCGCGTGGCAGCCGGTTGCTGTAATCACCGAACGATTCGAGATGCGAGCACCAGCCCTTGCCCCAGAAGCTGCGGGCGATGGTGCGGCCTTCAATCGTGACCGGCTGGATGTTCTTGCCCGCCTTCTGTAGTTTGGCGGCTTCACGTTCGGCCTTGGCGCGGCGCTCCGCTACCGGCACATACTCGGGCCATTGGTTGTAACTGTACCTGCTTCTGCTTCGTCCCCATCTGCTCATGCCGCTCCTTACCTCCCTTACATGCCTGCTTTCTCAATATCCAGGGATACCAGCCTCAGTAAATCCTCGTCACTCAGTTCCGTCAACCGGTTCTCGGCTCCGCCGTCCTTGAGCAGGGCATCGGCCATATCCTGCTTCTCGCGGATCAGTTCGTCAATCCGTTCCTCCACCGTACCGCGGGTCACGAATTTATGCACCAGCACGTTGCGCTGCTGGCCGATCCGGAACGCGCGGTCGGTGGCCTGGTTCTCGACCGCCGGGTTCCACCAGCGGTCGAAGTGGATCACGTGCGAAGCGGCGGTCAGGTTCAGTCCGGTGCCGCCAGCCTTGATGGACAGCACCATGAACGGAGGGCCGTCCTCTCGCTGAAAGGCCGCGACCAGCGCACTGCGGTTCTTGACGGCCGTTCCGCCATGCAGCACGAGACCGGCCCGCCCGAACACGGTGGCGAGGTGCTCCGCCAGCGGATCGGTAATTTCCCGGAATTGGCTGAAAACGAGCACTTTTTCCCCGCGCGATGCAATTTCGGCGCACAGCGTTCCCAGCCGTTCGAACTTGGAGCTGGCATCCGGGGCGTAGACCGCATCGCCCGTGAGCTGGCTGGGGTGATTGCAGATCTGCTTGAAACGCAGCAGGCTGCTCAACACCAGGCCCCGCCGCTTCATCCTATCGCCGCCGGTTTCTCCGAGCGCCTTTGTCAAGGCCGTCACCGTTTGCTGATAAAGAAGGGTCTGTGGTTTCGTCAGGCCGCAGTAGACCTGCATTTCCGTCTTGTCGGGCAGATCCGGGGCGATGCCGGGATCGGTTTTCAGGCGGCGCAGGATATAGGGGGCCACCAGGTTGCGCAGCGGCGCGTAGTGGGTTTGACCCCCGCTTTCCAGCGTTCGGGTGAATTCCCTGAAGCGCGTGGCGTTGCCGAGCAGGCCGGGGTTGATGAAATCGAAAAGGGACCAGAGATCCCCCAGCCGGTTCTCGACGGGAGTACCGGTCAGGACAACGCGGGTCTTCCCCCGGAGCCGTTTCACGGCCTGGGTCTGGCGGGCGGAGGGGTTCTTGATGGCCTGGGCCTCGTCGAGAATAACCCAGTGCCAGTCCATACCGGCGATCCAGGCGAAGCGGGAAACCATGCTGTAGGTGGTCACGACCAGGTCCTTGCCGCAAAGGCCCGCCGCGGGATCGCGGGCGAGCGCGTCCAGGCTCTCGCGCGGGGTTTCGGAAGGATGGGCAAACAGCAGATCCAATGCCGGTGCGAAGCGGTCGGCTTCAGCCCTCCAGTTCCCGAGCAGGGACGCCGGGACCACAAGCAGCGAGGGGATGCGCGTCCCGGCTGGCGTTTCCCGTTTCGTGCGCAGCAGCACGGCGAGCACCTGGATGGTTTTGCCAAGCCCCATGTCATCGGCCAGGCAGCAGCCCAGGCCAAGGCGCGAGCAGAACCATAACCAGTTCAGTCCGTCGCGCTGGTAGTGCCGCAGTTCGCCCCGGAACCCGTCGGGCGTTTCGCCAGCCATTCCGGAAGGCTGCCGCAGACCGGCCAGGATGTCGCGAAGGCCCTCGCCGGGCTTCACCCGCGCCCAGGACGCCGACTCGTCAACCGGGGAGGCGTCCTTGAGATCGGCGGAGGCCCCGGCGAGCATGCGCATCCCCTCGATAAACGAGATTCCGTCGCTGCCAACCTGTGCTTCCACCTGCTTCCAGTGGTCGAGCGCCTCGCGCAGTTTCTCGCCGTCCACCTCAACCCACTCGCCGCGCAGGAGCACCAGGCCGCTACCGCTGTCCAGCAGGGCCTTCACCTCCTCGGCGGAGAGGGACTGGTCGCCCAGCGCCAGCGCCATATTGAACGAGAGCAGCGCATCCTGTCCAAGGGCCGACTGCTTCTTGCTGTCGAGCGTCACGCTGACCCGCGGCCGGGCGCGTTTGCGCCACCAGTTCGGAAGCTGGGCCAGCAGGCCGGACTCCTCGTACAGGGGAATCTCCTTGAGGAAGGCGTATGCCTCGCCCGGTGTCCAGACCAGGGGATGAAAGACATCGCCGGTGGCGATCAGGTCGGCAATCAGGGCGCTGCGGCCGGCCGCCGACTGCAGGGGCGATAGCAGCTTGATCAGTTCCGGCTTCCGGCCGGATCCGGCATATTCCTTGAGCGCCTGTCCCAGTGGCAGGCGCTGGAGGCGTCCGCCGCGCGACAGGCTGGCGGCATAGGTGGCCATGAAGGCAAACGGGTATTCGGGGTCGTTGCGGTTCTCCGCCAGGTGCAGGGTCACGCGTCCGACCCGTGCCCATTGCGGGGCCGCGGCCTGCAGGAAGACCGACAGACTGCCGGCCGCCTGAATCTGTTCAGCAGCCCATGCCAGGAGCCGTTGCCAGACCGCCGCCAGAACCGGCGGGGCCAGGTATTCCGCGCCCAGCATCGGCGGTGCGTTCAGCGTCCACTGCGCCAGCCGGGCCGGATCGGGCGGGGCGACCGTTGCGGGGGAGAAGGGCTCCCCCTCCGGGAGATGGCACAGGGTGCGCAGGAATTCGGCCGCCACATCGCGCCAGAACGACGCGGACGCATGCACGGCAGGCGGCAGCGTGGCGGCGGCCAGCGCGATCAATCCTGCGGCTTCGTGAACCTCGAAGCGGGCGGCGATCGCGCTGCAGGCGTGATCACCACCGCCATCCGGAAGCGGTACCACCATGCCATGCGGCGAGAGTCGGAGTTCAAGCAAATCGGATTCGGTCTGCATACGCCGGTCAATGTGCAACGCACAAGGCTCGAAATCAAGGAAAACAACCGAAATCCTCTCCTCGCCTTTACCTGTGGATCCTGATACGTTCCGCTCGATCGTTTTTTCGAATGTGGGTTGTAACGACTCAGGTCACAGGGTTCAGGGTCACAGGGTTCAGGAAATTCGAATTTTTCCATGAACCCCGAACCCACCCCTCCTGAGCAGTTACTGTGGGTTTTACGAAAGGGTCGTGCCGTGAAGATTGCCGGTATCTTTCAACATCAGAGGGTCCTGCAGCGTGGGAAGCCGATTCCGGTATGGGGGTCGGCCTCGCCGGGTGCCAGGGTCAATGTCGCCTTGACGGGGGCCGGCCTGCCGGCGTCTCCCTTTGAAATGGGGGTGCCCGGCGGGGCCTGGGCCGGGGAGGTCTGATCATCATGAAGACGATTCGATGGGGAATTATCGGTTGCGGGCGGGTGTGCGAAGTCAAGAGCGGCCCCGCGTTCAATAGGATTCCGGGCAGTATGCTGGGTGCCGTGATGCGGCGAGACGCCGCCAAGGCGGCGGACTACGCCGCCCGCCATCAGGTGCCGGTGTCCTATACCGATGCCGATGCATTGATCCAGGATCCGGCGGTGGATATCGTCTACATCGCGACCCCGCCGGGCATGCATGCCGAGTACGCGTTGCGGGTCTGCAAGGCTGGCAAGCCCGCCTACGTCGAGAAGCCCATGGCCCGCAACACGGTGGAATGCGAATCCATGGTGCATGCGTTCCGGCAGGCCGGGCTGCCGTTGTTTGTCGCCTACTACCGCCGCGGCCTGCCGCGTTTCCTGAAGGTTCGCGACTGGCTGGCGGAAGAGACCGTCGGGGTCCTGTCGCAGATCCGTTACCGCCACACCGCGATCTATCGCCCGGCCGCCCATGACGCTCCATTGCCCTGGCGGCTGGACGCCGGGCAATCCGGGGGCGGGCAGTTCCTGGATCTCGGCAGCCATACCCTGGATATTCTTGATTTCCTCTTCGGGCCTCTTGAACAGGTCAGCGGCTCGGCCACCAACCGCACAAGGGCGAGTGCCGTGGAGGATGTTGTCGCGATGCAGTTCCGCGTGCCCGGCGGCGCATTGGGGACTGCTTCCTGGAACTTTGCCGGGTCCTGCATCGAGGATCTCATCGAGATCACCGGCACCCGTGGCCGGATCTCGCTCAGTTGTTTCGGCGACGAGCCCGTGCGGCTGGAGAACGCCGATGGCGTGCAGTTGGCGCATTGCCCGAACCCGCCGCACATCCAGCAGCCTCTCATTCAAACGATCATCAACGAGATGAATCACGAGGGTGCCTGTCCCAGCACCGGGGACAGCGCCTTGCGCACGACGCGGGTCATGGATGGCGTCCTGGGCGATTACTATGGAGGACGTGCCGATGCCTTCTGGGCTCGCCCCGGCACCTGGCCCGGCCTGGTGGATGCCCGCGACGGAGTGTGGAAACGTCCTTGACAAGGGACTCGCCTTTTACCGGGCTGGGGGGAGGATGCCGCGGCGGGACGGATTGACGGGCTGCTGACCCTGAGACGCCTGGCTTCCGTCGGGGGGGGGCGCGGGTTCTGGGATGACAGAAACCGCTCGTTTTCGGTTTTCGGCTGTTGTAGTCTTCCCGGCGGTGGGACGGGCGGTCAGCCGGTCGCCTTAAGATCGGGGCAGAGGAAAGGATCATGGGAAAATGACTATGGCCAGGCAATTTCGGGGCCGTTCGCTGTTGACGCTGACGGACCTGACCGATGGGGAGATGCTGCACCTGCTGACGCTGGCGGATGCGCTCAAGGCGAAGAAGCGGGCCGGTGTCCGCGGCGAGCTGCTGGACCGCAAGAACATCGCGCTGATCTTCGAGAAAAGCTCCACGCGCACCCGCTGCGCCTGCGCGGTGGCGGCGGCCGACGAGGGTGGCCGGACCGAGTACCTGACCACGCAGGACATCCATCTCGGCAAGAAGGAATCCGTGCAGGATACGGCGCGGACGCTGGGGCGGATGTTTGACGGGATCCTGTTCCGCGGCTTCAGGCAGGAGACGGTGGATGCGCTGGCCCGGTATTCGGGTGTGCCGGTCTGGAACGGGCTGACGGACACCAACCATCCCACCCAGGCATTGGCGGACCTGATGACCGTGCGGGAACGGTTCGGGCATCTGCGGGGGCTGAAGGTCGTGTATATCGGCGACGGCCGCAACAATGTCGCCACCTCGCTGATGCTGGGCTGCGCCAAGGCGGGGATGCATTTCGTGAATTGCACGCCGGCGGCGCTCGCGCCGAACGCGAAACTGCTGCACTGGTGCCAGGAACGCGCGCAGCTCAACGAGGGGACATCCCGCGTGGAGAGCGAGCCGGCCATCGCGGTGCAGGGCGCGAATGTGATCTACACGGACGTGTGGGTCTCGATGGGCGAGGAGACGCAGAAGGAGGCCCGGCTGTCCATGCTGCGCCCGTACCAGGTGACCATGGATCTCCTGCGGGCGACCGGCAACCTGGAGCGGGGCGAGGTGATTTTCCTGCACTGCCTCCCGGCATTTCATGATGCCAATACGGAGATGACCCGTGAATGCGGTGCCCTGGAGGTCACCGATGAGGTGTTCGCCTCCAAATACTCGCTGG
>CAZGBW010000161.1:0-6526 GCA_964523995.1 uncultured Victivallales bacterium
CACCTCGCAACGCTCATTCCCGGCGGCTCCGCCCGGCAGCTCCGCCCGATCCCCCGGTCGGAGCCCTTCCAGCTGTTTCGCGATCTGGCTGAGACTGGATATGATATTGAGACCCTCGTCCCGGTCCCATTCACCCAGGACGCAATACCGTTCACGGGAACCATCCGGACGCTGGATGACTACTTCCGTCCCCATCCCCGCCACATCGGTGGCAACGTTCGCAAAGTCGGTCCCCTTGACGTTTTCCAGATCCTGTTCCATCTCATCCCGCCGCCGGTAAAGGATCCGCTGATGCTCCTTCGCATATTTGAACTCGGCGTTTTCCCGCAAATCGCCGTAGCTGCGAGCCACGGCGATTTCGCGCGCATTCTCGGGAATGTCCACGTCGGTCAACCGGCGGAACTGCTCCTGACGTTCCCGGTAACTGCGCCAGGAGGTCATCCTGGATCGCGGCTTGGGTGCGTTCGTGTCCGGACGACCACTGATCACCACCTGCAGTTCCGGCCAGGCTTTGATAACCCCGGCGATCACCGACCGGCGACCGGTCTCATCCCAACCACGGCTGCCCTGCAGCTTTACCATGAAAACCGTCCGCTGTTCCGCGCTGATTTCCCCCAGGCGATCACTGAGCCATCCGCCCGATTCGTAAAGAGCCCGCAGCAGATGCTGCGCCTTGAGCATTTCGCCCGACGCCGGCCATTCCAGCGCATCAACCCCCTGGCGCAGAAGTTCAGCGGCATCCCCCCCGGTCAGCGCTGCCGCCTCCTCCGGATGGCGGAAGAGCCAGTAGAGCAAGGCTGCCCCCGCGTTCCGATCCCGCAGACGGTCCCGGATAAACGACTCCAGCCGGTCCCCCGCGCCTGCATCACGGATGCGCGGCAGCGCTTCCTGCAGCACCGGTGCGGAGAGCGACGGCAGAATCGCCAGCAGCCGCTCGGCGGCACGCTCCGGAAAAAGAGTCGTGACCCTGTCCAGGAATGCAGCCGTGAGGCGTGCGGGAAGCGCATGCAATACGTCAAGAAAGACATCGCCCTCGAGCAACCTGCCGTAGGCCGCTGCCACATCAATACCGCGGGCGCCCAGAAGTCCGTCCGTGCCCGTCACCCCGAACCGGTCAGCCGTGAGCAGGCCACGCGCCGCCAGTGCCGGTGAGCGATCTTCCGCCCCCCAGACCGCAAAAGCCAGACGTTCCGCCAAGAGTTCCCGGCGATCCCCGCCCAACTCGGACAACAGACCGGCCGCGTCGAGGACATCCGCTTTCTTGAGGATATGTTCCGGTTCCCGCAGCGCCGCGAACGCCGCGAATTCCTGCTCGACGTGCGCATCGGCCGACTCCAGGAGGCGGATCGGATCACTCCGCTTCGGCGGCAGATGCACCAGCGGGTCCGCCTTCAGCGCCTTTCGCACCCCCTCCCAGAAACCTTTCCAGTCCCGCTCCTCCATCACGGTGCCGACAAGATGCGCCTTGAGCGCATCCACGTTCAGGGGACCGTAGCTCTCCAGTGCCAGCCGCACCAGTGCGGCCGGTTCTTCTTTTACCATGTGCCGGATCGCCGCCTTGTCCCGGTGCAGCCGCACCAACAGATGATGAACCGGCAGCAGCTCCAGCGCCTCGGCCGCATAGGAAAGGGACATTTCATGTCCACGCTTCCGGTCGAAGTCAATCGTGACCCGCGCATAGAAATCGTCCACCCGCTGCACCGTTCCAAACCCCCAGGTTTTATCCGTGCACAGGACGCCCTTCTCCAGCCGCGCCAGCAGCAACAGACGCCGCACGGCTTCCGCGGCCGATATCCCCGCCTCAGGAAACCCGGCGTTCTTGACCAGGATTTTACCCAGACGACTGGTAAACGCCCGCTCAACCACCGCCGTGCATAACGCCTTGAGATCCCGATCATGCGCAAGCCAGGTGCAGCGCAGCGAGAGAACACGCAGCGTGCCGACACCGTCCTGCCGGGCGATCAGCGCGTCCTGGACCCTCTCCGCCCATCCGTCCACGCGACGGTCAATCCCGGTGCTCCCGAAATGCGCCAGGACCGCCAGCACCTCGTCCAGCGGCAGCGCCTCCGGCTTCGCCAACAATGAAAGAATCCACAGCTCGGTATCCGCCCGGCTGCGCCCCTGAAAAACACTTTTATCTGCCATCGCCGTAGTCTCCCTGCTGGTTATCCTGAAGGTAACGCTTGTCGTTCATCGTGCAACCCGCTAGTGTGTATCAGATCTACTGACGGAATAAAAGCACAGAGAATGGAAAATGATGCAAACCCTTGACTACCTCGTCCGCCGGGCCGAGAACTCCACGACGTTGCTGGAGTTCATCGCCCGCAAGCTACCCGCGTCGAAGAAATCGGCCAAAGCCCTCCTGGACCGCCGCAACGTGTCCGTCAATGGAACACGCATCTGGATGGCAAAGCATGTGCTTACCGCTGGCGACACCGTCAGCATCCTCTCGGACGGCCTGGGGATCGCCGGTGCCCCGAAACGACAGGTACCGATCCTGCACCGCGATGCCCGCTGCATTGTCGCCGCCAAGCCCGCCGGGATCCTTTCCTGCGGCCCGAGGAGCCTCGAGACGTTGTTGCAGACCCAGCTTGGAATTCCCGAACTGCGGGCCGTGCACCGCCTCGATCGCGACACGTCCGGATGCCTGCTGTTCGCCACCGATGCGGAAACCTTCGACCGCATGGTCGCCGCCTTCCGCGCCAAGACCGTGACCAAGGTCTACCACGCCCTCGTGCATGGGCCCATGAAGCGCGGCGAACACCGCATCTCCAAACCGCTCGGGGGACAGACGGCCGTGTCCAATGTAAGGGTGCTCGATGTGTCCTCCACCGCCGCGCATGTCTCCGTCAGCATTGAAACCGGACGGACCCATCAGATCCGCATCCATCTCGCCTCTGTGCGCCACCCGGTCATGGGCGACCGGAAATACGCCTCCGGTGTCAAGCTGAGTGAAAAACAGGCCGGCATTCCCCGTCAGATGCTGCACGCGCAGTCATTGCGCTTCCCGCACCCCTTTACCGGTGCCGTGATGCGGGTCACCGCCCCGCTGCCGTCGGATTTCCAGATATGCATGAAAACCTTCAAACTTACCTGAAGACGGGAGAAAGGGAACCGCAGGACGCCAGGTTTCAGGTGCGGTGGCGATAGGAAATCCGGCCTTTGGTCAGGTCGTAGGGCGAAATCTCCAGCGTTACCCGGTCGCCGGCGGTAATCCGGATGAAATGCTTCCGCATTTTGCCGGAAATGTGCGCCAGCACCTCGTGTCCGTTCTCCAGCTTCACCCGGTACATCGTCGCGGGAAGCACCTTGAGAACCACGCCATCAATCTCAATATGTTCATCTTTAGCCATAAATCTCCGATCAAGCGACCGCGAATCTACACAGAGCCGCGTCTGCTTGCAAGCCTTTTTGCGATTTCGGGCACGTTAAGCACTTGAAACCCATTCGCGCCGCGTATATACTGACCGACAGTGCTTATGTTGCATTTGTGTTTACACATGACAAGGAGTCCTGAAAATGAAATCCAGAACTGTTTTCAACGTATCAAGAACCGTGATGCCGCTGGCGGTCGCCGTCGTCCTCGGCGGTTGCTCCGCCTTCCGCGAGTCCATCACCGATACCGATCCCCGGAAGGCCTCGACGCTCTCCGCGAAGTTCGATCAGCGTGACCTGCTAGACATGGCCGACCAGATCGCCGGCGATATCCTGGGGCACCCCTTCCCTCCCGAGGGCATTGTCCCCATCATGGCATCACTCGGCATTCTCAACAATACACGCACCCATCTCGATGTCGTCGCCCTCGAGGACACGCTGACCTCGAAACTGATGAACTCCGGGCGGATGCAGTTCATCAACACGGCCCGGCGCGACGATGTGCTGAAGGAGCAGGGTTATCAACTCGCCAATTCCACCGAGGCCACCCGCGTCCAGATCGGCAAACAGCTGGGGGCCCGTTTCATGATCACGGGCTCGATCACGGAGCTGGGCGCGGAGACGGGGCGCCAGGTGCGCGCCTCGAAGCAGGAGGATGTCTACTATCAACTCACCGTGGACATCACCGATCTTGAGACCGGCATCATCGTGACACGCAAGCAGCGCGACCGGTTGCGCCGCCGGAGCCGTCCCATCTTTGGCTGGTAATCCGCAAGGGACGGGAAGCGCCCCCGTCGGCATGCCTGTGAAAATAGCCTGTACCAGAACCCGCTACATGCCGGCCGTTGCGCGTTGGCGCACGGCCGCGCGGGTTGGCGCGACCGTGCTGCTCGGATCCCTTCTCGGCGGGTGCGCATCCACCGGGATCAACACCGCCCGGAACCAGTTCTACAGCGGACGCCTGACGGAGGCCAGCGCATCCCTTTCGGAAATCGACGACACCCACCGCGACTCCGTCCTGATCCTCATGGAACGGGGGATGATCCAGCAGGCCCGCGGCGACTACCCCGCCTCGATCCGGGACTGGCTTGACGCCGCCGAGCGGATCCGCCAGTTGGATTATGTGAGGCTCAGTGAAAAGGCATCCAGCCTGGTCATCAACGACCGTACCGAGACCTATACCGGCAAACCCTATGAACGGGCGCTGCTCCACGCCTTTACCGCCAAGAGCTACTTCGCGCTCGGGCAGTGGCGCGAAGCCGCCGTCGAAGCCCGCCTGATCACCGACGGCTTCGAGAACCTCAACGGGTTTCCCGATGACGCCTATTCCCGGTACGTTGCAGGCCTGGCCTTCGAGATGATCCGCGATTTCAACGGCTCGCGCCTCGAATACACGCGGGCCGACGCATTGACGCCAGCGCTGCGCATCGACCCCGGCACCGGTCGCGTCAGCCCGACCAATGCCCCCGTGCCGACGGTCGCCGCCAGCGACAGCGCGGAGCTGGTCTGCCTTCTCGCCATCGGCAACGCGTCATCCTCCCGGCACGCGAGGGAATCCGGCACCAGATGGGGCGGCGCCCCCTACGCGGAGTTCTTTCACGAGGGACGACGCCTAGGCCGGAGCTATACCCTCAACACCACGGCGGAACTCGCCGCCAGGACTGAACAGCGCATCGCCGTCATCAAGGCGGCAAAGACGGTCGGACGCATTGTGATCAAGGAGTCCATCGCCAATGCCGTCGCCGACAACAACGCCCTCCTCGGCGAAATCCTGCGGCTTCTGCTCTTTGCCCTCGAGATGCCGGACACCCGCTGCTGGGAAACGCTTCCGCTCTGGCTGCAGGTCGCCCGTGTCCCCTGCCCTCCGGATATGGAATCGTTCGAGGTGGTCATCCGGAACGCGGCGGGGCGGCCCCTGCGCCAGACCGTCATCAACGCCCCGCTCATGCGCAGCGATGGCAAGATCATCGCCATCCTTCGCGCCTGGTAATGCCGGACACCATCCACCCTTCTCAGATGTTCTCGCCAGCCGGATCGGTGATGACGGTGTTAACGGCCTCCGGCAGCAACTCGGGATAGTCCAGCGTATAATGCAGGCCCCGGCTCTCGTGGCGCATCTGCGCACTGCGGACAATCAACTCGGCCACTGCCGCGATGTTCCGCAGTTCCAGGACATCGCCGGTCACGAGATAATCATGGTAGTATTCCCGGATCTCCTGCCGCAGGTTACGGATCCGCCGGTAGGCCCGGTCCAACCGGCGGTTGGTCCGTACAATGCCGACATAGTCCCACATGCACTGCCGCACCTCGTTCCAGTTGTGCTCCACGACCACGCCCTCATCACTCGGCACGGCCTCGTTGAATCTCCATTCCGGAATGCGGACGCGCTGGCTCGCCCCCCGCCCCGGCCAGACGCCGGCGATGTGATCCGCCATCCGGTTTGCGCAGACAGCCCCCTCGAGCAGCGAATTGCTGGCCAGCCGGTTGGCGCCGTGCAGCCCGGTGCAGGCCGCCTCGCCAACCACATAGAAGCCGGGGATGACCGTCTGCCCATCCACCCCCGCCTGCACCCCGCCACAGAAGTAATGTGCCGCCGGCACGACGGGTATAAGCTGCTCGGCGATATCGATCCCGAACCGCCGGCAGACTTCCGAGATATTCGGGAAGCGCGCTTCCAGGAACGCACGCCCCTTGTGCCGGATATCCAGGTAGACGCAAGGCTGCCCCGTGGCCTTCATCTCGCTGTCGATCGCCCGCGCCACGATATCCCGCGGCGCGAGCGAACCGCGCGGATCGTACCGCTCCATGAACGACTCACCCTCGCGATTGACCAGTTCCGCACCCTCGCCGCGGACCGCCTCGCTCACCAGGAATGATTTCGCCGCCGGGTGGTAGAGACAGGTCGGGTGGAACTGGATGAACTCCATATTCGCGATGGGAACACCCGCACGCCAGGCCAGAGCCACCCCGTCGGCTGTCGCGACATCCGGATTGCTGGTGTAAAGATAGGTCTTCCCGCCGCCGCCCGTGGCAAGGATCACCACTGGAGCCCGCACGGCCGCGATTGTCCCCGTCTTCTGCATCAGCACGTAGGCCCCGACGCAACGGTTATCACCATCCTCGCCGAGCCAGCTCGTCGTGATCAGATCGA
>CAZGBW010000162.1:0-6501 GCA_964523995.1 uncultured Victivallales bacterium
TCCGACCCGGTCGTCGCGGCAGAGGACACCATGCGGGCCGCGTTTGAGTTCTTCACGAAGCTGGGCGTTGACTTCTATGCGTTTCACGACCGCGATATCTGCCCGGAAGGATCCTCGCTGAAAGAGTCGAATACCTGGCTGGACCGCCTGGCCGCGCTGGCCAAGACTCTACAGTCCGACACGGGCGTCAAGCTGCTCTGGAATACCTCCAACATGTTCAGTCACCGCCGGTTCGCGAACGGGGCGGCGACCAATCCGGACGCGGCGGTATTCGCCTACGCGGCCGCCCAGGTCAAGAAAATGCTTGAGGTCGGCCTTGATCTTGGTGCGGCGAACTATGTGTTCTGGGGAGGGCGCGAGGGGTATGCGACGCTGCTCAATACCGACATGAAGCGCGAGCAGGTTCATTTGGCGCTCTTCCTGCAGATGGCCGTTGACTATGCGAAGAAGATCGGGTTCAAGGCGCAGTTCCTGATCGAGCCCAAGCCGAAGGAGCCGACCAAGCACCAGTACGACTTTGATTCCTCCACGGTCATCAGTTTCCTGAAAGCCTACGGGCTGGAGAAGCACTTCAAGCTGAATATCGAGAACAACCACGCCACACTGGCGGCGCACAGTTTCCACCACGATCTGAAGGTGGCGTCCATGAACGGGATGCTCGGCAGCGTGGATGCGAACCAGGGGGATCTGATGCTCGGCTGGGATACCGATCAGTTCCCGACGGATCTCTACAGCGCGGCGATGGCGATGCTGGTGATCCTGGAGCAGGGGGGGATTGCTCCCGGGGGCCTGAACTTCGATGCCAAGGTCCGTCGTGAATCGGTGGATCCGGAAGACCTGTTCATCGCGCATATCGGGGCGATGGACACCTTTGCCCACGGGTTGAAGGTGGCGGCGCGCCTGGTTGCCGACGGGGTTTTCCACGATACGCTCAAGAAGCGATATGCCTCCTTTGACACTGGAATCGGGGCCGATATCGAGAGCGGGAAAGCGGACTTCACCAGTCTTGAAGCCTACACCCTGGCAAACGGGGAACCCCGGCCTCGCAGCGGGAAGCAGGAGCTCCTGGAGAATATACTCAACCAGTATATTCTCGAAACCCGCTAACCTGTCCATCGTCGACACGGCGCGTCAAGTCATTGTAAGAATAAAGTTGACAACAACGATCAAGTTATATTGAATTGATGCGTTTTGATGGCAGAGGGGAGTTCAACATCATGCTCAAGCTTTCAACAAAAGGGCGGTATGCCGTCCGTATCATGACGTATCTGGCGACGCAGCGGGGCCAGGGGTCCTCCCGTAAGCAGGATATTGCGGAGTCGGAGTCCATTTCGCCGGATTATGTGGAGCAGATCCTCATTCGGCTGCGGTCTGGAGGGCTGGTGACCAGTCATCGCGGTGCGCACGGCGGGTTTACGCTGGCATGCGACCCGAAGCGTACGAGCGTGATGGATGTGCTGGAGGCTACCGAGGGACCTCTCGAGATCGCGCCATGCAGCGATACGACTTGCGAAGGCGAAAGCCGATGTTCGGTCCAAAGCGTGTGGCGGGAGGCGTCTGCCGCGCTGAAGGAAATCTTTTCCAAAGCCCTGATTTCAGACCTGGCGGAGCAGATGGTGGCCCGGAAGTCGGGGGGCGGGATCAGTTACGAGATCTAGCGTCTCGCGGGACGGTTGGGCGTTCATGGGTTTTTTTATGGGCGGGAGAGGATTCTGGCGGAAACAAGAAAACGAAAATGGAGGAGTAATCATGAGTGCAGGACAACATAACGAAACATTGGCGTTGCATGCGGGACAAGTGCCGGATCCGGTCACCGGCTCCAGGGCGGTGCCGATTTACCAGACCACCAGTTATGTATTCAAGAACACCGAACATGCGGCGAATCTTTTCGGACTGAAGGAGTTCGGCAATATCTACACGCGGCTGATGAATCCGACGACCGACGTGGTGGAGAAGCGCATCGCGGCGCTGGAGGGCGGTGTTGGCGCGCTCGGGACGTCAAGCGGGATGGCGGCTATCTTCCTCTCGATCCACACGCTGGCGTCCGCGGGTGATCATGTGGTGGCTTCCGCCTCGCTGTATGGTGGAACGGATACCCTCTTCCGGCACACGTTTCCGCGGCTTGGGCTCGACGTCACCTTTATCGACGGGATTACCCCGGAGCGTGTGAAGGCGGCCATTCGGCCGAATACGCGGGCTGTCTTTTTCGAGTCGCTGGGCAATCCCAAGGGGGATGTCCCGGACATGGCCGGTATTGCGGCGGCGGCGCACGAGAAGGGGGTCGCGGTGATCGTGGACAACACGTTCACGCCGCTGCTGTGCCGTCCGATTGATCAGGGTGTAGATATTGTCGTGCATTCGTTGACCAAGTGGATCGGTGGGCATGGCACGTCCATTGGCGGGGTGATCGTGGACAGCGGAAAGTTCAACTGGGGCTCCGGTCGGTATCCGCTCTTCACCGAGCCTGACCATGCCTATCACGGGCTGGTGTACTGGGATGCTTTGCAGAATGTACCCGGCATGGGCAATATCGCCTATATTATCCGGGCACGTGTGGACGGCATGCGCAATATCGGAATGTGCGCCAGTCCGCTTAACTCCTTCCTGATTCTTCAGGGGCTGGAGACATTGCCGCTGCGGATAACCCGGCATTGCGAGAATGCGCTGGCGCTGGCGCGCTGGCTGAAATTGCAGCCGGGGGTGGAGTGGGTGGTTTACACCGGACTCGAGGAACACCCGCATCACGCGCAGGCGAAGCGCACCCTGAAGGGTGGATTCGGGGCCGTTCTCGGTTTCGGTATCAAGGGCGGTGCCGCGGCCGGTGCGCGGTTCATCAATTCGGTGAAGCTGGCCAGCCATCTGGCGAATGTGGGTGATGCCAAGACGCTGGTGATTCATCCGGCATCCACGACGCATCAGCAGGTTTCGGTGGAGGATCAGCTGTCCTGCGGCATCACGCCCGAGTTCGTGCGGGTCGCGGTCGGACTGGAGAACATCGAGGACATCAAGGCTGATTTCGCACAGGCGCTGGCGGCCGCGACCGCCTAGGCATCGTTCCTGTGCCTTCCGTCATCGCTTCAATGCAGCCTTGCATGCGGGCCCGAAGATGCTTAGCATAGGCGGCATGTGGGCCATTTCTAAAGACGGGAGGCGCAGGCGATGATACGTGTGGTAGGGTTGGGGGCGGTGGTGATGCTGCTGTGTGTCGCCGCCGGGAACGCGGTGGAATCCGGTCCTGGCAGCGAGGAGCAGCGGCGCGATTTCCAGGCGATTGCGGCACAGCTGGATCCCGGCGGTGAGCTTTTTCTCGTGCTCCGTGCGGGGCGCTGGATTGATCGGACTCTCAAATCGCTGGCGGACGGGCAGGGCGGGCTGCCGGCGGCCGAGCCCGGCGAGCAGGAGGTCCGGGATTCGGTCGAGCGTGTCCGGCGGTTCATGAACCGGCAGGGGATCAGTGCGTTTCGCGGTGTCGGGACCAGCTCGGTCGCCCGCGAGGACGGCCGTCATTCGTTCAAGTTTTTCATCCTGCGCGACGCGGTGGACTCCAACCTTCCCTTCTGGCGGGGAGTTTTCGGCTGGCAGCCGCGCCGGTTGTCGAGCCTGGATTTCGTGCCGACGGGGTCCTCAATGGTGCTCGCGGGAACGGTGGAACTCTCGTCGCTCTGGAAGGTGCTGACGGACGGAATGCAGGAGGGGGTGGATCCGCCGGTCTTGGCGCGGTTCGAGGCGAGGCGGGCGGCGGTGGCGAAGTGGCTTGGAATTCCGGTGGAGGATTTGCTGGGCAGCCTGCGGGATGAGCTTCTGGTGGCGGTGCGGTTTGGGAATAATCCGGCGAGCGAGCCATCGGAGGGGGAGGGTGGCGACGTCGCCGCCCCGGCCCCGTCCTTCGTGATCGTGGTAGGGACGGGAGAGGATGTGTTGCGTGGGGTGGTGGAAGCCCAGCTGGCGCGGCTGCAGATTCCGCTGGCCGAATCGCAGGTGGCGGGCGAGCGGATGCGCCATACGCAGACTCCACTGGCGACCCGTCCCTATCCGCTGCAGCTGGCCTTTGCATCGCCTCCCGGTTATTTTGTCATCGGCAGTTCCCCTCCGGTTGTCGAGGAGGCGCTCCTGGCCTACCGGCACCGGAACGGAATGATCACGCGCCCGGCGTTCAAGGATGCCTTCCAGGGCGTCTCAATGGTGAACAACGGCATCGTGTATGTGGATGACGCCGCGGCCGGTATCCTGCAGCGCTGGTGCGGTCACCGCCCGGAGTCCCTGTCCACGACCGGTGCGGAGCCGGTGTCGGCGGCGATGCGCATCCGGACGGCCCTCAAGCCGCTTGGCAACGATCTGCCCGCCTGCGCGCTGGTGGTGCAGAACTGGCGTCAGGGTGTCATGCTGATGGGGACTTCCGCCGTTGGTGGTGAGTTGTTGATTAAACAGGCGGGGACCGCGGCCTGGACTCTTTGGCGGCGGTTATGGGATGGAGCGGCTGTGTTGTTGCCGGTGCCGGAAGGAGAGTGAGGGTATGGAAAAGGTGGTGATTGCAGGATCCGGGCCGGCGGGTTTGACGGCGGCTATTTACACGGCCAGGGCGAATCTGAATCCGCTCGTGCTGCAGGGGCCCGCGCCGGGCGGGCAGCTGGTGGTTTCCTACGAGGTCGAGAATTACCCTGGATTTATCGAGCCGATTTCTGGCGCGGAGTTGATGGATCGTTTCCTGCGGCAGGCGGAGCGCTTCGGGACGCGATTGTCCACGGCGGGCATTCAACGCGCGGTGCGCGATGGCGAGATCATCCGGCTGGAGACGGATGACGGGGTGATCGAGACGCAGACGCTGGTGATCGCCACCGGCGCGGAGGCGCGCCGTCTGCCGATCCCCTCCGAGCCTGCTTTCTACGGCAAGGGGGTTTCCGGCTGCGCGACCTGTGATGCCGCGTTCTGCCGGGATCAGGATGTCCTGGTTGTCGGCGGTGGCAATACCGCCATGGAGGACGCCATGTTCCTGACGCGCTTCGCCAAGCGGGTTTCGATCGTGCATCGGCGCAACTATTTCCGGGCTGCTCCGGTCGAAGTGGATAAATGCCGCAGGAATCCGAAGATTGACTGGCAAATCCCCTGGATGGTGGAGGAAATCACCGGTGATGCCAGCGGTGTGCAGGGCGCGGTCCTGAAGAATGTGGAGACCGGTTCGGTCAGGACCGTGGCATGCCAGGGGATCTTTGTGGCCATCGGGCACGACCCGAAGTCCGAGCCGTTCAAGTCGCTGGTGACCTTGGATGAGGAAGGGTTCATTGTTGCCGATGCGGGTTCCACCCGCACGTCGGCGCCGGGCGTTTTTGCCTGCGGCGACGTGCGTGACCCGCGCTACAAGCAGGCAGTCCTGGCCGCTGGCCACGGTTGCATGGCGGCTCTGGATGTGGAAAAGTTTCTAGGGCAGCGGGAATAGGGGTGTCCGGCATGAACGATACGGGGCAGACGATGACCGAGACGGAGATGGACGGTGTCATCTTCCGCAAGTCGCTGACGCTCCAGATCGAACTGCAGGAGGTATTGACGGCGCTTGGCGAGTCGGGCGACCTGACGTGCCTGGAAGTCGGCGGCTCAAATGCGATGTTCAGCTATCAGCTTCACCGGGCGGGCGGCCGCTGGCACATCTTGACGGCGGATGCGGATGCCGCTGCCCGTGCCCGGGAGGGGCTTGATGACGATGTTGGCGTGTGGCCGGGGCAGGGCGAGCCCTTTCCGAGGAATACGTTTGACCGGATCGTGGTGAGCGGTTGCATGCTGGAGAGGCAGTTGTCGGGGGCGGCTTTCGTGAAGAGCTGCCATCGGATGCTCAAGCTGGATGGACAGCTGATCGTGTGTGTGGCCCGCGAAAAGCGCTTTGCCCTGTTGAATCCCCTGGCGCGGCTGCTTTCCTCGCCCGAGGCCCCGGTCTCCACCCGTTATTCGGAAAGTCGTCTTTTTGGTGTTCTCAAGAGCGGCTTTGATGTTTCTCGATTACGCACCTATCAGCGATTCTTCACGGCGTTGGTGGATGCCGTTGTCCTGAGGATGGCCCGTCGTCGTGCGGGGTTGCCCACCCCCGGGCGACAGCGTTTTTATGCGGCTGCCGGGCTATTCTACTGGATCGCCTTCCAGTTGGATGCCCTGCTGCTGATGACGCGCGGATACCGGATGATCGCGGTTGCCAGGCGACGGGACTGGCGGTCGCGTGAAGCGCCGATCCTGTCCGATGGCCGATCGCTCAGTGAAGCGGTCCTCAGGCCAATCGGTTGATCGCGGGTACGCTTGTCGGATTGGTTTCCGTTTGCTGTTCCTGTTGACGGGAGCCGTTCATTCTGGTTTGCTACGCATTTACAGAAGGAACACAGGAATGCGCAAGATCGGTGATATCGGCAAGGCGGATCAGGCCGCTGTTTTTTCGGATTTCCTTTACAGCAAGGGGGTCGCGAATACGATTGAGGCGCGGGATGGCGGGGTATTCGAGGTCTGGTGCGATGACGAGGATGC
>CAZGBW010000163.1:0-6487 GCA_964523995.1 uncultured Victivallales bacterium
AAGTCACAGATCATTGCGGCGATTGCGGAAGAGGCGCAGATCACCAAGGCCCAGGCGACGGCGGCACTGGCATCCCTCGTGGGTCTCACGTACAAGGGCGCGAAATCAGAAGAAGGCTTCACAATTCCCGGAATCGGCAAGCTGATCAAGGTGCAGCGCAAAGCGCGCACGGGGCGCAATCCGGCGACGGGCGAGACGATCAAGATCAAGGCAAAGAAGACGCTCAAGTTCCGCATTGCCAAAGCGGCCAAGGACGCCGTTCTGTAGGCGTTTTCCGTTTCACAAAAGACCGTGGCACTCGTGCTGCGGTCTTTTTTTTCTGGAATACAATTCATCCATGCCGGGATCGCCTATGGCAGGAATTCGGGTCCGGCATTGGACGATGCCGGGATCCCCTGGTGAGGATAGGAGCATGAACGATGGCCGATGATAAGAAGGACGATAGCAATCCGTTGCGCCTGGAAGACCAGCTGCGTGATCTACTGAAGAACGCCAAACTTCCGTTCTTGATGCCTGGGTTGAACCCCGCCACCGGTCAGACGGTGAAGGAGAATGCGGGTAAACCGGATGACGACGGACTCCGCCCGGTGCGGGAGTTCAAATTGCGCCCTCGCGAGATTCGCGATTATCTGGATCGTTTCGTGATACGCCAGGATGAGGCCAAGAAGGTGCTGTCCGTGGCGGTGTGCGATCATTACAACCATGTGCGCCAGTGTATCGAGAACCCGGCGACGTCCGAAAAGGAATATCTGAAGCACAATGTGGTCCTGTTGGGGCCGACGGGTGTCGGTAAGACTTATCTGATGCGCTGCATCGCCAAGCTGATCGGGGTGCCATTTGTGAAGGCGGATGCCACCAAGTTCTCGGAGACCGGCTATGTTGGGCGTGATGCGGATGACCTGGTGCGGGACCTGGTCAAGGTGGCCGACGGCGATGTGGAACTGGCGCAGTACGGCATTATCTATCTGGACGAGGTCGACAAGATCGCGGCCCAGGGCGGTATCGGCAAGGATGTGTCGGGCCGTGGCGTGCAGACGACGTTGCTCAAGCTGATGGAGGAGACCGACGTCAGTCTCTTCAGTCAGACGGACATTCTAGGGCAGATGCAGGCGATGATGGATATGCAGCGCGGCGGGGAGGCTCCCCAGCGGACGATCAACACACGGCACATCCTGTTCATCATGAGTGGAGCATTCGATGCGCTGCCGGCGCTGATCAAGAAGCGACTGCAGTCAGGGGTGATCGGGTTCGGCGCGCATGCCGGGAAGGAACCGGATGCCGATGCGGGTTACCTGCATGCGGTACAGACGCGCGACATCATCGAGTACGGCTTCGAGCCGGAGTTCGTCGGGCGCCTGCCGGTACGGGTGGTCTGCGATCCGCTGTCGGTCGATGACCTTGAACAGATCATGCTGCACTCGGAGGGCAGTATCCTGCGTCAGTACGAGAGTGCCTTCGCAGGGTACGGCCTGAAGGTTGAATTCACCCCGGAGGCGGTTCGGGAAGTGGCGGAAGGTGCGCAAGCCGAGAAGACGGGGGCACGGGGACTCATGACGGTATTGGAGCGCGTGCTACGTGATTTCAAGTTCGAATTGCCATCGACGGGTATTGAATTGCTCCGGGTGGGCAGGGATACGGTGAGGGATCCAGGATCTGCCTTGCGCGAGCTGCTGACGCAAAGCCTGGAACTCCGGCGGCAGGCTCTGGCGCAGGATCTGGAGAAGGCTGCGGAAACGTTCGGGATCCAGACGGGCCTGGTGCTGCGCTTCAACCGGGACGCCGTGCAGGCGATCGTGCAGAGTTGCCTTGATTCGCATTTGACCGTGTCGCGGTACTGGGGCGAACGCTTCCACGATCTGGAATATGGACTTGGTCTGATCGCTCGCAATACCGGGAAGAAGGAATTCCGGATTACCCGCAAATTCGTCATGAACCCGTCCGGAGAGCTCTCCGCACTGGTGGCGAAGAGCTTTTTGTGACGCGTAGCTTGCCTATTCGCCGACGATGTGCTGGAGGGCGATAATGCAATAGGCGGTGACGAGTACCGGATCGTTCTCCCAGTAACGCCCGGTCTCGTTGCGCCAGAAGCCGAATCCGGTTGCAGGGTCTATCGTCTGGTTTTGCAGAAGGCGGGCGGCGACCTCCTTGCGCCAGTTTACCGGAGGCTGGTCAGGGCGCGGGATGTGGTCCGCCCCGTAGGCGCTCAAGGAGCGGGTGAGGACGTTGAAGAAGAAGAAAACCCCGTCCATGCCCATGCCCGGGTTCTCGTCGAGGGACCAGTGCCGGGCTGCCCAGTCGAATGCCGAGCGCACTCGCGGGTCGTCGCGGTCCACCCCGGCATAGACCAGGGAAAGCATCCCTGCATAGGTTATGCTACCATAGGAACGAAACACAACGGATCCGTTGGCGTTGGTTGTCGTTCCGGCTTTGGATTCACCAGGCTTGTAATAGAAACCGCCTGCGTCCGCCTCGCCGGCAGCCGGCGTATTCTGCATGCTGGAAATAAAGGTGGCGGCCGCTTTCCAGTCCACTGCAGGGCGTGCCTCGTCCGCCGGCCGCTGATCCTCGATATCCTGTGTCAAGCGCAGCGCCTCGGTGGCATAGAGGGTATTCATCAGGTCGGCATACTCACGGTCGGTGCTCTTGTCATAACCGAAACCGCCCCGGTATTCATCATCGCCGGTATGCTGACCCTTGGCGACAAAGGCCCTTGCGTCGAGGACCGTGCGCGTCAGTGCGGGGTCGTTGGCGGCGTGCAGCGTGGTCATGCAGATGGCGGTATTGTAATTACTGAGACCGCCACCCTTGCGGCCGGCGACCGGAATGTAAATGCCCCCATCGGGCTGCACGCAGGACTTCAGGAAGTTGATCGCTTTTGGAACGGTTTCGGTTCGTTTCGGGTGTGTTGAACGGATGAACGACCATGCCGGCAAGGCGGTCAGCGCGGGAAACTGGTCATTGGACCAGGCTCCATTATCCTTCTGCTGGGTGGATAGCCAGTCGAATGCCCGATTGATCGCGGCATTGATTTCATGGGTCATGGAAATCCCGATGCCGGATGACTCGTCAGCCGTAACGGGAATCGTCACTTCATTCGTGGCTCCGGTGGCGGTGATCGCTGCTGTGCAAAGGACAGCGGCCATAAAACAGGCAACAACTCTCATGGTGAACTCCTGCGGGTTATACTTCATGCAATCAAAAGAACTACCCTTGATAACGTTTACTTCCCCCGGAAAATTAGGATTGGCGTGAAAAAAGCTTATCTCTCCAAAAGAAAACGGCCCGGCACGACCGGGCCGCCTTGCAAATTCCTCAGAACGCCGCTGCCAGGCGGCGGGCATCCCCGGATACCTTCTCAATCGTTTTGGCGACGGCATCCGGAGCGGAAAGCATCGGCTCGAGCAGGATATTGACCTGCTCGGTGATCCCGATGAATCCGAGTAGACCGCTTAGGGTCTTCGTCTGCAGGTCATACGCTTCCGCCCCGGTTCCTGGACCGTAGGCACCGCCACGGGAATACACAATGGCTGCCTTCTTCCCGGTCACCAGCCCCTTGTAGCCCTCGCTCGGGGAGAAGCTGAAGGTCAGTCCGGGCTGGATGATGATGTCAAAATAATGCTTCACCTTGTACGGGATCGAGAAATTCCACATCGGCACGGAAAGGAGATATTTGTCGGCCGATTTGAAGGAGGTGGCCATATCGCTCACCGTCTTCCATGCCGATGCCTGCGCGTCGGAGTGTTTCTGTCCGTGCAGCACGGCGTATTTCGCGTCGAGCATATCCCCGTCGAACGAGGGAAGGCTGACCGTCCACAGGTTCAGTGTTTCAATCGTATCCTTCGGGTTCGCCTTCCGGTACTCATCCAGAAATGCGCCGGCAACCGATGACGATACGGCGCGTTTTCCCCGCGGAGACCCCTCAATATATAGCAGCTTGGACATGGTAAACTCCTTTTTTGTTGTTTATATTCCTATCGGTCTTGGGGCTTAATCCTTACGGTATTATCTCCGGTGATCTCTCGCTCCTTAACCCGTATCAATATCCTCATCGTACACCCCCTGTTGTTGTTCCGGCCAGGTCATCAAGCGTGCCGCGCAGAATGGCGGCCGAGCGGGAGAGTCCCTGTTGCTCGGCTTCGGTCAGCCGGCCCTGGATGATACGCTGGATTCCCTGCCGCGAGACGACGCAGGGCACGCTCAGGCAGACATCGCGGATGCCATACTCGCCGTCCAGGCGGCAGGAGACCGTCAGGACACTGTGCTCGTCGCGCAGGATGGCCCCGACGATCCGCACCAGCGCCAGTCCGATGCCGTAGCAGGTCGAGCCCTTGTAGTCAATGATGTGATAGGCCGACCGGCGGACCTGCACGACAATCTCCTCGCGCGTTTTCGCCCAGTCGTCGCATTCGCCGCAGATGGCGCAATAGTCGGTCATCGGCATTCCGGCCACATGGGTCATGGACCAGGCGGCGATCTCGCTGTCGCCGTGCTCGCCGAGGATGTAGGCGTGCATGTTGCGCACATCGACACCGCAATGCCGGCTGAGCAGGTAGCGGAACCGGGCGCTATCCAGGACGGTACCCGAGCCGATGATGCGCTCGCGCGGCCAGCCGCTATGCTGTTGCGCCACATACGTCAGGATATCCACGGGATTGCTGACGATGACGACGATACCGGGGGCATTCTGCGCGATGATGCCGTCCATGATACTGCGTATGATGGAGGCGTTGCGTTCGAGCAGGTTCAGGCGGGATTCATCGGGGCGCTGCTTGGCCCCGGCGGTGATCACAATCACGTCCGCGTCGGCATAGTCGTGCTGATCGCCGGCGTGTATATTGCTCGGGGTCAGGAAGGGCAGTCCGTGCGCCATGTCGAGCGCCTGGCCTTCGGCCTGGCCGGGCCGGGCGTCCAGAAGGGCGATTTCGCTGGCCACCCCGTCCTGTGCAAGGGCGAACGCGAACGAGGCGCCGACATCGCCAGCCCCGACAACAACGACTTTCCGGTAGTTCGGTCCCTGGCGGGACGCGGGCATCGTTTTTGCAGACATCATGCGCTCCTGTGTTGACGTTGCCGCGAGCGTGCGCCATTTTTCACAATCCGTCAACTAAAACCCGTTCTACAGCACCGGGGCGAGCAGGCTGCAGGCGTTTTCGACAAGGCGGTGCCATGGGGGGCGGCGGCGCCAGGGGGCGAGGGTGATTTCATCGCTCAGCGCCTCGTCCTCCAGGATCAGCCGCTTGAGCGTGCCGGCGAAGGTCTCGTTGCAGACGATCATGCTGGTCTCGTAGTTCAGCCGGAGACTGCGCACATCCCAGTTGGCCGTGCCGGTAATGGCCGTGTAGCCGTCGATCAGGACGGCCTTGGCATGCAGGAACGGCGGATGGCGGTGGAAGATTCGTACGCCGGCACAGAGCAGTCCCTCGTAGAACGCGTGCGAGGCCCATCCGGCATAAAAATGATTGTTCTTTTGTGGAAGGATCAGGCGGACTTCCACGCCGCGCAGCGCCGCGCAGCGCAGTGCCCGGAGCAGATCGGTGGTCGGTACGAAATAGGGCGTCACGATGAGAATCTGCGTGCGCGCCTGCGCGATTGCCATGAAGAACACATCGGCGATGGTCTGGAGGTACGTGGTCGGTCCGCTGTTGATCACGCGGGCCGGTGCGCTGCCTTCATGCGAGATGGACGGGAAGCAGGCCTCGTGCAGCAGATTGTCGGGGTTCTCGCCGCTGATGAAGAACCAGTCCTGTAGAAAGGCGTACTGAAGCTGCTGGACGACCGGTCCGCAGATACGGAAGTGGTAATCACGGATCGCGGGGCGGTTCTGGCGCGTGGTGTTGTCGGCACTGATGTTGATGCCGCCGAAGCAGGCGCAACGACCGTCGGTGATCAGGACCTTGCGGTGGTTGCGGAGGTTCATCTGGAATCGGCGCTTGAGCGGGTTGACCTGCGTCCAGCCTTGAATCATCATGTTCGGAACGCGCCGGTAGCGGCGGAAAAAGCCGGTCAGCGTGGCCTGGGTGGATCCGAAACGGTCGTAGAGGACGCGGACGGTTATCCCCTCGCGGGCCTTGGCGGCGAGACGGTCGAAAATAGTGCGGGCGGTGCGGTCGTTCCGGATGATGAAGCTCTGGAGATGGATATGGTGGCGGGCCTGGTCAATCAGCGAGAGCATGACCGGGAACGCCTCGTCGCCGGTAATCAGGGGGGCAATGTCGTTACCAGCCAGCAGCGGGTAATCGGGTGCGAGGGTGTCGATCGCGCGATTCAGCTCGATGTCCGGATCGGATTCCAGGGTGGCTTTGATACTGGCGGCGTTGACGGCGTGCCAGTAGGCCAGGGGAAGCACGTTCTCGCGGGCCTGCCGCTCGGCGAGGAATCGGGCGTTCTGCGTGTTCTTGAAGGCACCTCGGGGCGTCAGCCGGTCCACGCCGAGCGTGACGTACAGGAAAGGGCCGAGGACGGGAAAAGACCAGGCCAGGAAGATCCA